>MGCV01000014.1 GCA_001790575.1 Candidatus Saccharibacteria bacterium RIFCSPHIGHO2_12_FULL_47_17
TGTCATGGACTTTGCTAGCAACTTCCTTAGGCGTCTGGCCGGTAAATTCAATCAATAGCACCATTTTGGGTATGCCTCGGAAGAGCAGGAAGGCGTCTGGTATCAACTGAAAACCAAGTTTTATAAGACCGCCCCAGCCCAGTGCTTTTCTGAAATAGGGGAAGAATTTAATAGCCAGCATCAAAGTATGATTATCAAAAGCCTCAAAACTGGCCGGCTTACGAGCCAACACAGCGTTAATGAGCGCTGGCAGATTATCAATTTTTTTCATAAAGCAGACTAAAACACCGGAGTGCGGTGGGTTAGGCACCAGTCGAAATTTGATATCGGCAATTAAACCTAAGGTGCCTTGCGAGCCAACAAATAATTTGGTTAGGTCAAAAATACCGGTATCTCGATCCCATACATCCCACAAATTGTAACCGGTTGAATTTTTGGTAACGTGCGGTTTGGCGGCTTTTATGGCATCGTAATGCGATTCCAGTAGGGCAAACATCTGTCGGTAAATTTGGCCTTCAAAATTATTCTGGGATCGCTTAGCCTCTAGCTCTTGTCGGTTCAGGGGCTTTAGAATATAAGTTTGACCGTCGGACAAAACAACTTGCAATTCCTGCACAAAGTTTTCGGTCTTGCCAAATTCCAGCGATTTCTCGCCGCCGGCATTATTGGATACCATGCCGCCAACGGAGGCCAGATCGCGGCTGGCCGGAAAGCTGGGCATAATGGCTCCCTGTGCCAACGTGGCTTTCTCGAAATCTCGATAAAGGACTCCCGGTTGCGTTTGGGCAGCCTGAGGCCCAACCTCCTCAATGGCCGTAAAATAACGCCTAAAATCAATAATCACCGACTCATTAACGGCGCCACCGGACATACAAGTGCCCGCACTCCGAGCCGTTAAGGAAAGCTTGGGAATTTTATTTTTTAAAAGATGGCTGCAGACTACTAGTTGCTGTAGGTCATTTACATTTTTAGGGAAGACTACAACTTGCGGAATGAGCTCAAATAATGATGCATCGTGGCTGTAGGCCCGCCTCGTCGAATCTGAAAAATCGATGTCGCCGGAAAAACCTCTTTGTTTTAGTAGAGCCACCCATTCTTCCATCCCGTTAGAACCTCACCCTTGGCTTATGCGTATTGTCTATCGTTGGAAGTCCAGAGCAGCTCCCATGCAAAATTAGCTTGATAGTTGCAGGCTGAGGTCTAACGGGATCCATGTATGACTTAAGCTTACCCAGCAGTAGACTTTCGAGTCAACTCGCTTTCTCATGAGAATTTATTATTCGACATAAAGATGCTTCGTTGCAGTCAGTCATTCAGTTATTGAAAGCTATGTTAGCAAGTTGAAACTTTAAGACTAAGTCGAATAATCTCGAAAGCTCACTACTGGGCTTAATCTAAAACACAACATCGCGGCAACTACGATTAGTGTAAAATTGAATTGCCATGAAACGGTACTTGGAGCTGTTGGAAGATATAAAAACGAATGGGGTTAAAAAAAATGACCGCACTGGCACAGGCACTATTAGCGTCTTTGGCCGGCAACTGCGGTTTGATTTGTCGGAAGGCTTTCCGCTTTTAACCACCAAAAAAATGTTTCTGCGCGGCATTATTCATGAATTAATTTGGTTCTTGCAAGGCTCCAGCAACATCAAATATTTGGTTGATAATGATGTTCACATTTGGGATGAGTGGCCATACAAGCACTACCTGCAGCAGCAAGGGGAAAAAGTACCTGACGCTAGCAGCGAAGAATGGAAAACTGGGATCAAGAAATTTATCGAGCGTATCAAGGCCGATGTGGCTTTTGCGAAAAAATGGGGCGAGCTTGGTCCGGTCTATGGTTACCAGTGGCGCAACTGGCCAACACCAGACGGCGGTCACATTGATCAGATTACCAAAGTTATCGAAACCATTAAAAATAATCCCGATTCGCGCCGGATGGTCGTTTCGGCCTGGAATGTAGCCGACATTGAAGAGATGAATAAGGCCGGGCTGCCGCCGTGCCACCTGCTGTTTCAGTTTTATGTATCTGAAGGCAAACTCTCTTGTCAGATGTATCAACGCAGTGCTGACACTTTTTTGGGCGTGCCCTTCAACATTGCGTCTTATGCTTTACTGACGATGATGATGGCTCAAGCCACCAGCCTAAAATTTGGGGATTTTGTCCATACTTTTGGCGATACGCATATTTATTTGAACCACTTAGATCAAGTCAATGAACAGTTGTCACGCCAGCCACGTTCACTGCCGAAGATGAAGATTAATCCTAAAGTAAGATCCATTTTCGACTTTAAAATTGATGATTTTGAACTGGTTGGTTACGATCCGCATCCAGCGATTTGGGCGCCGATAGCAGTGTAGGGAGCAGCAGTAGTGAATTTATCAATAATCGTTGCCGTCGCCGAGAATGATGTTATCGGCCGCGAAGGCAGCACGCCATGGCGACTGCCAAAAGAGATGGCTTATTTTCGGCAAACTACGGTCGGACATCCAATAATAATGGGTCGCAAAACGCATGAAGACATCGGTCAAGCCTTACCAGACCGTCTCAATGTGGTCATAACCAGCGACAAAAAATACAAGACCAAAGGCTGTATTGTGGTTAATTCCTTCGAGGCAGCACTGGCTTTACCAGAAGTCAGAAATGCTGACGAAGTTTTTGTGGTTGGCGGCCAATCGGTCAATGACCAAGCCTTGCCGCTGGCCGATAAACTTTATTTAACGCGAGTCCACGCAAAGGTCAAAGGCGATAAGTTTTTTCATTTCAGTCCTAAGGATTGGCAGTTAATTTGGTCAGAAAGACACGAGGCCGACGACGAAAACAAATATTCTTTTGAATTCATAGTCTATCAACGTAATCGCTAATGCTTGCAGTTATTCTAAAAAGTTAGAAAATATAAGTATGAGAATAAGCCCAGAGCAAGGTTTTTGGGGACGGGCAGCCACAATTGGCGCACCGATTGTTTGCGCCGCTGCCCTGTTTGCACCGACTGCTGATGGAGCAGAAACGCAACCTAAAGCCCTAGAACTAGCTACGGCTCTAGTTGAAGCCCAGCCACAAGGTCTCGGGCCAGTTCAGAAAACCCTTGAGGAATGCGGGAAACTCGAAGATCATGTTTTCGAGGCTTGCGCCGCCTATATCTTCAATGATGCTCACTGGGCTCTCCAGCCATACTACAAATATGTGAAGAGTGACTCCTATCTATCCGGCCTAAAGAACCGTTTCAAGGAACGTTATTTACCAACCGCTCGCCAAAAAATCAACCGCATGGCAAAAGTAGCCAGTTGGCCGCGCGGAACTAACAAGATTAACGGACCTAACATTGACATAATTGATGCCGAGGCTTTACTTGAGTGCGGTAAGGCTGTCCTAGTTACCCGCGAAGACTGGCAAGTCAAAAATGATACTAGAACGAGGCCTTTATACGAAGAGGTCAACCGCGTTCATACAGTAGTTTTGGAAAGATTACCAGATGAGCGTTTCCGTCTCGGCGATCTTGTGCTGCACGCTTGGAGGGTCAGCAATATTTTTAACGGCCGTAGTAACATTAAGCCAAATTGCTAGGCTGTTTTGGTTTTAGGTTTTTTATGGTTGGCAATCTTGGACGCAAGTTGATTTAGACAATGTGCTTAAGCAGGTCGTAAACGACAAAGGCTGGCCAAACAAAAGCTTTGATAATCGCCCAAACAACTGGCCAGAAACCGTCGGCTTGCTGAATATAAAAGACCATTGCACCGACAACTCCCATGCCGTAAATCTGACCACCGGCACCGCCACCGTACTTCACGCCGCCTCGTTTGTATTTCTTTGAGAACATTTTTGCGCCTTCCATAAATCTCCCTTCCTAATTCATTATCCACCAATTAATATAAACGAGCTATAATGGAAGCGGATTGGAGGCATTATGGCTCAAAAGGCGATTGGTAAAGTTACTCATTACTACGATCATCTAGGCGTGGCCGTGATTAAGTTAGGCAAAGGCGCAAGCCTAAAAAAGGGCGACAAAATTCAAGTCAAAGGACACACCACCGATTTTAGCCAAACCGTTGGTTCATTGCAGGTAGAGCATAGCGATATCGAGTCCGTCAAAGCTGGCGATGATTTTGGCATGAAGGTCGATAAAAAAGTCCGCGTGGGCGACGAACTTTTGACCGCCAGCTAAGCTTGTATATGTCGCGGAAAAAATCACGTAAACATAAAAAACACGTACCGATTTGGCAAGCGCCAAGCCAAACTACTTCCGGTGATGGTGTTGTTCGTCAAACCGGTCATTCTAAAGAGGCAGTGACGCCACCAAAAGGTCAGACTAAAGGCACCACTTTAGCATCGCACCGTGGCGCTCGAACTTCGCTCGCCGGCCGTCATAAATAACTTGTCGCTTATTTATAAACCGCTCGGTAGATGCCTTTTTGGTGCTGGCCGTAGTACATGTTCCAGGCACCATTTATCTGAGCTAGTGTTGGATCGCCGGGCGGATCTTGAGGAAACTCTTGATTGCCGGTAGCTGTGCTAAAGGTCAGCTGAGGTTCAGAAAACTTATTGTCGGTAAAGACAGAGTAATAAATTCCTTTATACCCCCAAAGGTAGAGCCGATTTTCGCCACCCTCCCAGGCCACTAGTTCCGGTCCATCCATCCAGCCCTTAAACATACTATTCCTACTGTCTAGAGCTATGCCTTGCTTTGCAAAAGTCAGGCCATCATCAGAGGTCGCCCACAACAGTGGATGAGTCTCGTTATTGGGAACCAGGCCCGCGGCGGTGTATTTCTCGCCTATTGCGCCGAAATATACCATTACGTATTTATCGCCAATTTTAGCCACTGTAGGAGCACCGACGTTCGTCAAGGAAAGACCCACAGAATTAGCGGTATCGACTCTAGTACCAGACTCTGCAGTCCAAGCCAGGCCATCTGAAGAGACGGCGCTCTTAATCGCGCCAGCGTTTTGGTAGTACATTCTAAACTTACCATCAGATAGTCTAAGCACGGACGGAAAGGTCGCTTGCTCAATTCTGGTGCCTTCTTCTTTAGCCCAGTTCTCACCATCCGAAGAAAGGGCGGAATAAACCTGCCCATTGAAACCGGTTACTTCCGGCTCCAACGAATAATAGAGCCGATACTTGCCATTGCCCAAGTCAACCACATCGGCATCAGCATAATTGCCGGCAATTGCCACGCCAGCAGACTGCCATTTAGCGCTTTGATTGGAACTGGCCGATTGGCTAGCCGGCTTAGATTCTTTTGAAGAACTTTTGTCATAAACGTACCAGCCTATAAAACCAACCGCCGCCAGTAGGAGTAGCAACAAAATCAGTATTAAATGGCCCAAGCCTCGTTGGTCATTATGCATATGCTTATACTACACCTTGATAATATCTAGTTCCTAGACCCGATTTCAGTAGACCTCAACAAATTCGGAACTGACCGGTAAGGATACCGATCTATCGAATAAGCAAATATCTGTTTCTGTTGCTACTGGATGGTGTCTGTGTCCAAAGACGGTACGTCTTTGGTTGGTGATGGCTGACTGATGTTGACGGCCCCGTAGTTGACGTTCATATCGGTGCTAGAGCTTTGGTCTTTGAGGGTTATGCGACGTAACAGATAGTCTTTGGTATCGAACCACAGGAAATTATCGCCAGGCGTATCCGGGTCTTTGACTTGGTATTTGTAGCACTGAAGGTTACCGCAAGCCTCAGTTCCCATCTTGACGTATTCGATTTTTTGGCCACTGTCAGATTTAAAGTCGCCTTTAGCAAATTCTTTCTTGAGATCACTCACCTCTGGTCTGCTTGGATCATCAGCGGCGTATTTGAACCATTGGCCGTCAGTGTAATCTTTTAGGTAAGTAACGCCGTTGTAGACCACAATGTTGGCCTGTTCTTGGTTATTTTGTTTAACGACCATTTGATTGTTGTCTTTGGCGTCAGTAGATATTTCGAAGCTTGATGTGCCTTGCTCAGAAGTTGAGGTCGCCGTGACCTTGAAGGTGCTAACGTTACCAAAAACTCCGGCGAATTTACAAAATAGCTCGTCATTGACTTGGGTCATACATTTTGATTGGAGTTCTTTGTTGATATTTAGTTTTGTCTCACCGCCGTCTTTAGTGGCTAGTAGAATGCCGCCGCCCACCACAACTACAGCCGCAACCAGCCAGACCAACTTATTCTTTAATAGGTCTTGCATAGATCCTCCCTTATTTATATTTGTCATTATATACCTTTTCTTGACTAATATCACAACCTGGGCATGCGATAATGTCTCTTAATGAATGAGATTGAAAAGGCCTTTAAGGCGCTTAACCGTAAACAACGTGAGGCAGTTGAGGCAATTGAGGGTCCGGTGCTAGTTATCGCGGGCCCCGGCACCGGCAAAACCCAGCTTATCGGCACGCGCGTTGGCTACATCTTAAAAAATCAGGATGTTGAGCCCAGCAATATCTTGTTACTGACTTTTACAGACGCGGCTGTTGCCGAAATGCGAAAGCGCCTGGAGTACCTGATTCCGGCTCAGGCCAGCAAAGTACACATTTATACTTACCACGGCTTCGCCAACGACCTGATAAGAAACAACCTGGAATATTTTGATGGCCTAGAGAATGAGCCGATTGACGAGCTGGCCGGGGCCGTCATCCTTAGCCAAATTCTGGACCGTCTGCCGTACTCTAACCCTTTGAAATCTGGCAAGTACTATAAGCGCGATCTGCTGAGTCTAATCAGCGACGCCAAACGCTCACTGCTGGAACCAGATAATATTGAAGCAGTTGCTAGTGCCAACCAAAATACAATAGACAGCACCACAAAAACTTTAAAAGTTGAGCTCGGCAAACTGAGCCGACAAGCCCGCATCAGTAAACAATCGATGCCGATATTTGAGAGCATTTTGAAAAAACTAAGGCGGCGGCCAGTTGCCAAAACTAATCTGCCCAATTCACTTAAACCGCTTGAAGGCTATATGGCGGAGAGTCTTGAGAACGCCCTCAATGAGTATGACGGGAAGTCGACCTCGACACTGACTGGTTGGAAAAATGACTGGCTGGCCAAGGACTCCACCGGGCAATACATCTTCGACGGCAAGAACGCTAACGATAAACTAAAAGCCTTCGTAGATATTTACTGTCAATACCAGCAGGAACTTGAGCGCGAGCATGCTTATGACTACGACGACATGATTATGCGCTGCGTTGAAGTTCTGGAAGCTAACCCAGATTTTAAATTCAGCCAAGCCGAGCACTACCATTACCTGATGCTCGACGAATTCCAAGACACCAACCCCGCGCAGTTCAGGCTAGTCCAACTGATGACCGACCATCCAGTCCATGAGGGTCGGCCAAATGTCCTAGCCGTCGGCGACGACGACCAAGCCATCTATGCCTTCCAGGGTGCCGACTACTCTAACATGCTGAGCTTTTGTAATCACTATAGAGACGTAGGGCTGATTCCTCTAAGGGAGAACTTCCGCTCGCATCAGGACCTAGTTGATGCCGCCCAAGCTATTGCCGATCAGATTGAAACCAGACTGCACCACAGCCTGAAGGGCATCGAAAAAAAGCTGGTGGCCGCCGGCGAGGCTAACAAGCTGGCGCCGAAAATTGACGCCCGCGAATTTAAATCCGACGCTGCCCAATACACCTGGGTAGCCGATGAAATAGCCAGACTTATCAAATCCGGCACCAAGCCGAGCGACATTGCAGTAATATCCCCAAAGCACAAATATCTGCAGGCTGTCTTGCCTCACGTTAGGCGACACAATCTAGCCGTAGCCTATGAAAAACGCGAGGACGTGCTGGACGAACCGCAGATATTGATGCTGGAGAAGATGTCGCGGTTGGTCCTGGCACTAGCCGAGGGCAACGAGGAGCTGGCCGACAACCTGTGGGCTGAGGTCCTTAGCTATAACATGTGGGGCGTTCCAACTGAGGAGATTTGGCGTATTACCTGGCAGGCCAAAGGAGGCACACGCAAAGGCAAGCCACTGACCCCCCTGGTACTAAAGAACAAGACTACCGCTTCGGTGGGCAAGTTTATTATGGCACTGACAAAGCTAGCTCCGCTGGCTAGCCTGGAAGAGATGCTTGACGCCATGATTGGCATCGGCGACTTACATAAAAAATTAAAGCTGCCCATGCCCAGCCCGTATTTTACTTCTTACTTTGACGGCTCTGACCCCGAAGACTTTAGCGATCTTATGTCTAACCTCAGCCTGCTACGCACCCGACTTCGAAACCGCCAGCGCCGACAGACAACGACTACCCACCTGAAGAACTTTGTTGAATTTATCGACGAGTCCCGCGCCGCCAAGTACCCGATACTCAACACCAGTCCATACCAGGAAAGCCGTGAGGCTGTGAACCTGGTAACCGCTTACGGCGCCAAGGGAAGGGAGTTCAAGGCCGTATTCGTACTGGGCATACTCAGCGAGGTCTGGGGACGCGCCAGCCGCAACAGTTCGAACTATCTAAAACTGCCAGCCAATTTAAGCCACATCAGATACCAAGGCATGAGCGACGACGAACGTCTGAGGTTATTTTATGTAGCAATTACCCGCGCCAAAACTCATCTGTATTTGACCAGCTACGAAGAAACCCTCGACGGCCAGAACCAGCGGCATCTGGAGTTTATGGGTATCAGCCGCGACAGCCAAGACAACCTGCGCAGTTCGGTTCTGCCCGACAAATACAGCGCAATTAAAAAGGATGATCTAGCTCACCTGCCAGCTGAGAGCGCCGTTGACTACTGGGCCGGGCGACACCTGCCCGGGTTTGAGTCGAAGCTGGCTGACATTTTGGTGCCGAAACTTGAGAGCTATAAACTTAGCGCCACGCATCTAAATAATTTTATTGACTTGGCTAACCACGGTCCCAAAGATTTCTTCATATATAACTTTCTGGGGTTGCCGCAGGCGCCAAGTGAAACTAGCGCTTTTGGTACAGCCATGCATCACGCTCTAGCATATGCGGGAACGCAGAAGACGAAAGACGCAAAACTACCCGCGGCTAAAAAAGTGGTTGAACGTTTTTGGGCAAAACTCGACGGCGGTTGGCTACGTGACGAAGAGCGACAGAATCTGAGACAACGCGGCGCCGACGCTATTCCAGTGTGGTTGAGAGATGCTGGAAAAAATTTGAGTGACAGTGATAAGTACGAGAAAAACTTCGGCAACGAAGGCGTGGTAGTTGGTGAAGCCAGGCTGACAGGCAAAATAGATAGATTGGTAATTGACTCTAAGGCACGCAAGATAACGGTTGTAGATATAAAAACCGGCAAGTCATACAGCGGCTGGAAAAGCGATGTCAAAACTCACAAGTTCCGCCAGCAGTTGATGTTCTATAAGCTGCTCGTAGAAAACAGCTCGAGTTTTGGCAGTTATAACGTAGAGCGGGGTGTGATTGAATTCGCCGAGCCGAATGGCGAGGGTAAAATAATCACCCTACCAATGCAATTTGACGCTAAAGAGTTTGAGGATTTTAAGAAACTGATCCAGGCGATTTGGGAAAAAGTACAAAACCTCGATTTGCCCGATATAAGCAAATACCCTTCATCGCTGAAGGGTATTAAGCAATTCGAACGAGATCTAACTAGCTAGAACTATTTTTTATTTTTACTATCCGCAAATAGCCAGTAGTAGAGATTGACGCCAACCAAGGCGCCCAGCAGTGGGCCAAAGACGTAGGCCGTTCCCCAATGTCGTAGTCCCAGTGCTACAGCCGGGTTAATGTAGCCAATAAAACCTTGAGAGGAAGTCAGCGCTAGGGCAGCTATGATTAGGCCAATAAAGAGGGCTGCACCATAAGTCATTGCAGTCTGAAAAGCATCATAACCACGGCTGAGGGCAGCGCATAGGCCGCCAGCCAAAACGGCTGTACCGACGGCTTCAGCTATCCAGACCGGGCCACTAAATTCAACGGAAGCTGCTGGCAGTGGCCGACTGGCTATGTACTGAAACAGTTGCCAAGCTGCCAGGCCACCAAGCATTTGTGAGGCAATGTAAACAATGGCTCTAAGAGTCGGGACTTTGCGAGCTGTCCATAAACCAAACGTCAATGCCGGGTTAGCATGAGCACCAGAAACCTTGCCAAACATTACATAAACCACCATCAGAGCAATGGCGGCACTAAGGCCGATATAGAACGGGAAGGCGGCATAGCCGGCCATGATCAGAAAAGTCATGGTCAAAATAGCCGTGCCTAAAAATTCAGCGATTGGGGCCGCCACGTTATTTGGCCAAGCCGCAAGCGTTCGAAGCGTTAACATGAATATCCCTCCTTAGACTAACTAACGCCACTATACAACCATATTAGGCCTCCGACAAGCTCACACATCCGCACCGCCCGTCCTGCCTACCGGCGAAGCCGGCAGCGCCGGCAGGCTCTTGGCGCATTGCTGTGTCAGCTAACCTGTGGGGTTTGCTCAACGTATCGCTTCATACGCTTCGCTCGCTCCTCGCGCTTCCTTGCACTGCATCCAAGTGCGAAATGTGTGATAATGAAACTATGGATCAAAATAATATTAATGTGACAATTTATTCGGCGCCGTGGTGTGTTTTTTGCCGCATGGCTAAGGAATACCTAAAGGGCAAAAACGTCGCCTTTAAAGACGTTGATATTGACCAGGATCGCAACGCGGCCCACTACATCATGAGCAAAACCGGCCAGGCCGGCATCCCGGTCTTAGAAATCGGCGACGATGTGATCTTAGGTTTTGACCGTCCCAGAATTGACGAGTCGCTTCGTCATAACAAATTTATATAAGAAACCCCGCATCGTCGGTTTCTTATCGCACCGGGTGCGGAATAAATCCGACACTCTGGCTATTTTCCGAAGAAGAATCAAGCTACAATATCAAACTATGGCTTTCGAGGACTATAAGACAAAGCAGTCTGTAGTAGTGGTTTACACCGGCGAGGGCAAGGGCAAAACCAGCGCATCGGTTGGATTAATGGCCCGGGCACTTGGTAGTGGTTGGAAGGTAGCTTTTATCCAATTCATTAAGCACTGGGATGTCGGCGAACATGCCTTTATTCATCAAATTGAGCCACTATTCGGCAAAAGCCTTTTATTCTACAAAGGCGGCAAGGGCTTTTACAAAGCAGGTGAACTTTCCGCCAAAGATGTCACCGAAGCCGAACATAAAAAGGCAGCCCAAGTAACTTACTCCCAAGCTTTAAAAAGCGTCACGTCAGGCAAATTTGACTTGGTCATCTGCGATGAGATAAATAACACAGTTCATCATAAATTGATCACCAAAAAGCAGTTAGCGGAACTAATTAAAAAACGCTCGCCTAAAACCAGCTTATGTTTGACAGGCCGAGATTTCCCGCAAGATTTATTACCGAAAGTAGACATTGCCACCAACATGACCAAAATCAAACATCACTTTGACCAAAAGTTCCTAGCCAACAAAGGCATCGATTTCTAGTCGTCAAGCTATAATGATGGCAGTATGAGGAGGCTTTGGGCTCTGGCTTTGGCGCTGTTGATGTTTCTGATATTTGTGCCTACGGCAGCCGGGCAAGACCCCCAAAATTTTACAATCAGCAAGTTTGAAGCCGATTATTACTTGAGCCGTAATCAGCAAAATACTAGTTTGCTCAAAGTCAAGGAAAAGATTGTTGCCGAGTTTCCGGACATTGACCAAAACCACGGCATCCTACGCGCTCTGCCACTTAAATACCAAGATCATACCCTCAGCTTGAGCATTGAAAGTGTTAAAAAAGTCGACGGCAGCCAGTGGAACTTTTCTAGCTATAAGGAAAACGACAACTTGGTGCTCAAAGTTGGCGACGCCGATCGTTTTGTACATGGCACACAGGTATATCTGATTACCTACTCGCTGCGCAATGTCATCAACAATGTAAGCGATCATCAAGAGCTGTATTGGGATGTCAATGGTGACCAATGGCTTCAGACCGTAACCAGCGCCGCGGCACGGATTCATATACCAAGCGAGCTTAAAAACAGTCTGCAAGAGGAACAAATCTGCTACTCCGGCTACTTTGGCGACACGAATCAAACCTGTGAGATTACCCGCATCGAGGAACCTAACGAGACCTTGGTAACCGTCAAGACCACCCAGTCTTTGGCACCATATCAAACATTGACCTTTGCGCTGGGTTTTAAGGCGGGGAGTTTTAGTCTAGGCCCAGAAGTTGCCCATGAACAGCTGATTAAAAAACTTAAAGATGCTTTAAGCGGCCTATTCCTATTATCGCCGCCCTTAGCTGCTTTCGCCGTCATGCTAAACCGTTGGCGCAAGTTTGGCGACGACCCAAAAGGCAGGGGCGTCATCATTCCGGAGTATCAGCCACCCGAGGGTCTTGACGTATTAGCCGCAGATTTTTTGTTCAAGGGTGAACTTCGAGCGCAAGCCATTAGTGCCGCCTTAATTGAGCAGGCCACAGGCAAACATTTAAACATTTATGAAATTCCCAAACGCGGATTGTTTGGCAAAAAAGATTACCAGTTGCAGCTTAATTCGGTTGCACCAAATCTCAGGACCGAAACCAAAGATGTGCTACAGGCTGTCTTCGGCGAACTAACGCCCGGTAAAAAAATCAAAATATCTGATTTTAAGCAGCGGGCTGCCAAATCTGATCTTTATAAAACCTTACAAGAAACAGGCGCTCAACTAGCCGAAAATTTATATAGAGAAGGTTACTACGCAAAAAATCCAAGCAAAATTCGCAGCAGCTACCAAGCCTGGTCGGTGGTGCCTTTTTTGGCTGGCGTCGCTCTGATGTTTGTCCCGCGAGGCGATTTTTACCCATTAATATTCTTAGCTGTTGGCTTGATGTTGGCAGCTCTGACAATGTTTCTTTTTGCTTTTATCATGCCGGCTCGCTCGCAAAAGGGCGTGACAGTCCACGACTACATGTTGGGACTTAAAGACTATATAAAGCTGGCCGAAGCCGACCGCCTCAAATTCCTACAAAGCGCCGAAGGGGCCGAGAAAATTGCTGATCCGGTTGGCTTTAACCCCAAGACCGATGCCACTAAAATTAAGCTGTTCGAATCACTTTTGCCCTACGCCATGCTTTTTGGACTAGAAAAAACTTGGGCTAAGCAATTCGAAAACCTCTACGGCAAGCCGCCTGATTGGTACCAGGGGAATCCTTCGGCATTTCAAACAGGTATTATCGCCGGTTCGCTTGGCGACTTTAGTGCTTCTGCCAAAATCAACTTTAGTGCGCCATCGAGCTCCGGCGGTAGTGGCTTTTCCGGCGGCGGTGGCGGAGGTGGCGGCGGCGGTGGCGGAGGTGGCTGGTAGCTACAACGCAGCTAGGGTTACTGATAGTTGATTGTAATATTTACTAAAATATACTTTAATATAGAAAATGGCAGAAATTGCTAGTGGCGTTCTTCGCCTTCCTATCTATGACTCAGAAGCCAAATTAGATAAGCTTTGGTCACTACCGTTATTCGCCGGCAGTATTGGTATTAAACAGGCCGCCCAACTTATATATGAAAGGGTAACTAGCGCCGGTGTTTCGGACAAAGAATTTACTATCGAAAGCCGTCATCTTAAATATCCCTTCACGCTTACTGCTTCTAGGGGCGATTTCGGAGTAGCTCGTCAGACGTTGGCCGCCGAGCTCTGGCGTCTTCCACAGAATATTGAGGCAGGAGAACTAAACGGCGAAAGTGTAGTGATCGTTGGCGCCAATATTGGCGCCGCGGCAGTATACTTGGCTTCTAAGTTAGATTTATCACGATTTACCGCTATTGAACCAAATAGACGCAATCTAGGAAAGCTTCGCCGAAATACGGATTCTTACGGCGATCAGATTGAGGTTTTTGTTAGGGCATTCGGCACACGTCCAGGCTTTCAAAGATTAGCCAATCCAGAGGCAGGTGACAGCGGCCGGCATGCCAGCTACAGGTACGAACGCTGGGATACAGAGCAAGGCCCGCTAAATACAGCTTTGGTCATGACACCAACCGCCATTCTTAATCAGACCCGGAGTCGAATCGGAATTCTACATGTTGATATAGGTGGGGCCGAAAAAGAAGTTTTTGATGATAGCAAAACAGGCCATGGTGAAGCTGATTTACTGCTAGAGAGCACCAGGTATTTTTATGTCCGGCCTCGGGACAGATACGTTAAAGGTGCTACCAAAGCAGTGTCTGAAGCTGCCCATCGAACCGGCCATAAGCTAATTGAGCGCCACGGACCAGTCTTGGTTTTTGAAAACACAAATTTTGCAAACTTACAGTGAAAAACCAGCCGAATAAGAGATTGTGGTTTTGGTGGCTGGTATTTGCCGCGTTGATTCTTTTAGCAGTCTGGGTAGCTTTAAAGTTAACAGGAAACGAGCAAACCTTAGTCAGAAATCAACCAGGTCTATACAGTGTTGTGCGGGTTGCCGATGGCGACACCATAGACGTCGATATGAATGGCCGCATAGAAACTGTTCGAATGATTGGCGTAGATACTCCGGAAACACATAAACCAGATACACCAGTGCAGTGCTACGGGCCAGAAGCGACAGCCTATACAAAACAGCTGATCGGTCGCCAGAAGGTTCGACTGGAAGCTGATCCACTGGAGACGAATCGAGATCGGTATGACCGGCTGTTGCGCTACATTTATCTGCCAGATGAAACTCTAATTGAAGAAAAGCTAATTGCTGAAGGTTACGGCTTCGCTTACACTTTCTTCCCGTTTGCCAAATCCGAACTGTTCGAAAAGCTGGAACAATCGGCCGAACAAGCCGCAAAAGGCTTATGGTCAGCTTGCCAAGTTAAGATCGAAGCCAATGGTCATAAACAAACCCAGTAGTGAGCTTTCGAGATTATCCCGACATAGTCGGGATATTTAAGTCCACCTAAGGTAGACTCGACTCGAAAGTCTACTACTGGGCAAACCAACCCCGTTCAATAAGCTCTTTTGCGGACGGCGGCTAAAAAAACGGGGTAGAGCACAAAGGCGGCGGCGGCAATTACAATTTTTATTAGGTAGCATAGGGCCGCAGCCATTGGCTTTTGATTACGAGCATAGGTTTTAGGCCATCGGGATAAATATTTAATAATATTCAGCGGGCTAAATTGGTGCCGGAGCATTGAGGCTTCTACCATAAGCTTGATCGGACGGCCGACCCGCAGGCCAGCCCGGCCTAAATTTAAAGATAGGTCAATATCTTCGGCAATGTCGCTATCTTCATGGCAAAGCCCCGCTACCTGCAGCCAAGCTCGCCGACGGATGACCATATTGGCCCCTAGCATAATATTAGTACCGGCCAACAGTGACTGGATATCGTAATAGATTAAGTTGAAGAAAAAGTGACCCACTCGCTTAAGAGGAAAATCGTAAAAATATAAATCTCCACCGCAGGCCGCCACCTCACTGTGGTCGGTAAAAAAGTTCAGCGCTTGCTCTACCCAATTGGCCGATAGACGGGTGTCGGCATCAATCCGGCCAATCAAATCAGTGGTTGCAGCATTAAAGCCGCGGTTGCGTGCATAGACTATGCCTTGTTTAGGCTCTCGAATTAGTTTAACGAAAGGGTAGGACAGGGCAATTTGGGAAGTTTTATCACTACTATTGTTATCAACCACAATTACTTGGGATGGTGCAACCTTTTGGGCGGCAATCGATTCCAGGCAGGCTTTGAGGTAGCCTTCCTCGTTGCAAGCTGGTATAACTATACTAAGCGAAAGCGTTTTAGACATAAATAAAAGACGTTAGCTAATAGGATACAACTAATGCCTCGATTACATAAAGCTATGATAGGTCTTTTTAGCGTACTAAAAAGGCAAGTTAGGCGTTTTTGGCGCTTTGCCTGGCGTGGTTCAATTTGGCGTAAATTGACAGTCGGCGCCCTGGCCGCGGTTTTTTTATTTACGAGCGCCAGTTACGGCGTGGCTCAGTGGTACATCAGTAAGCATGCCAAAGAACCGCTGACCCTAGGCGCCAGTTTTATTGCTGATTATGCCACTAGTTTCGGCCTCGATCCTTATGCTACCCTGGAGGCCATTTTTAAAGACTTACAGATAAGGCAAGTCAGGTTAGTCAGCTACTGGAATAAAATGGAACCCCAGCCGGGCCAATACGATTTTACGGAGCTCGATTGGCAATATGACTTAGCTAATCGCTACGACGCCAAAGTCAGCTTGTCCATTGGACTGCGTCAACCACGTTGGCCGGAGTGCCGACAACCAGTCTGGACAGCTAACATGCCCAAAGAGCAGTGGCAGCCGCGGCTTTACGACTTTATCACCGCTGTAGTTAACCGCTACAAAGACAATCCGGCGACAGCCGATTATGAGCTGGAGAATGAGTTTTTGTTGAAAGCCTTTGGCAAGTGCACTGATTTTGACCGGCAGCGCCTAATTGAAGAATATAATCTCGTCAAGCGGTTGGATCCTAAAACCAAACTAATTATCAGCCGCAGCAACAACTGGGTCGGCATACCGCTTCGACAACCAACACCGGATCAATTCGCCATCTCGGTCTATAAAAGGGTTTGGGATTATGCCTATACTCACCGTTATGTTGAATACCCGATGCCGCCCTGGTTTTATGCGTCATTGGCTGGCTATGAGGAGCTACTAAGCGGCAAAGACATGATTATCCACGAGCTACAGGCCGAACCCTGGCCACCACCGCCAAAAAGCCTCCGAGAGACACCGTTAAACGAACAATTCAAGTCCTTGGACCCCAAAAGACTAAAAGACCGTATAGATTTTGGTATCGCCACTGGTATGCGCACCATCGACCTTTGGGGCGCCGAATGGTGGTATTGGATGAAGACTAAGAACGACGATCCCAGGTTTTGGAACATCGTCAAAGAAGCGGTGGCTAAGGCGGAAATAGACAACCAGAAGCTAGCCGACCGCGACTAGGTCGCGTAATTTTCGATTTACAATTAGCAATTCTCAATGAATTAGCGATGATCATTGATCAATGAAAAATTAATGTCAGATGTCAAATGTAAAATGTTAAATAGCCAACAGAGAGATATAATGGCTATATGAAGAAGAAAAAACGGTCTGTTGGCCGGATTATTAACAGACGCGCCAGGTACGATTACGACCTAGGCGATGAGTTCGTCATGGGCCTAGCGTTAACAGGTCCTGAGACAAAAGCCCTAAGGTTAGGCCATGGCCAGCTGAGTGGTGCTTATGTGACAGATAAAGACGGTGAACTTTGGTTGATCGGCGCCCAAATTATGAGCAGTCCAACACTGCCGATAAACGAACAAGAGCAAATCAGAAGTCGTAAATTACTGGCCAAAAGGGCCGAGATTGATAAAATCATCGCCGCCCGACGGGCTGGCCTGTCAGCTATTCCGCTAGAACTTTTAACCAAAGGTCGCTACATCAAACTGCGACTTAGTATAGGCAAAGGCAAGAAACGTTATGATAAACGCGAAACTATTAAACGCCGCCAGCAAGAGCGCGAGGCTGCTAGAGCCATAAGATCGGCTAACGCCTTATAAGAAACCCCTTCGCGGTTTCTTATCGCGCCGGGTGCGGAGTGAATCCGACACTCGGGCTATTTTCCGGAGATGTAATATTCTGGCAGTAGCTCTTTCTAAGGTGCTAGAATTTGTTTGTGATAAAGTTATATTCTTGGAACGTCAACGGCATTAGAGCCGTGATCAAAAAAGGTGATTTTGGTAAATTTATCACCAAACATCAGCCTGACATTTTATGTCTGCAGGAGACTAAGGCCGAGCAAGGGCAGGCCGAAATTGACCTGCCAGATTACCAGGAATATTGGAATTCGGCTCACAAAAAAGGTTACTCTGGCACAGCTATTTTTAGCAAAATAAAACCCTTAAAGGTGATCGATGGTTTTCCGGAAGATTTTACCAAAAAATACCATTTTATAGATGATGAAGCTCGGGATTCGGCCAATGAAGGTCGAGTGATTGCTGCCGAGTTTGATAAATTCTGGCTGGTAACAGTTTACACTCCTAATGCTAAAGACGACCTTTCGCGCATCCCACTTCGTCATAAGCACTGGGATCCGGCTTTTTTGACTTACATGAATCAGCAACAAAAAACCAAACCAGTTATTTTTTGTGGCGACTTAAACGTGGCTCATACCGAAGATGATCTAGCACGTCCCAAAGAGAACGAAGGCAAAAAAGGCTTTACCCGGCAGGAGCGTGAAGGCTTCCAAAAATACATTGACGCCGGCTTTTTGGATAGTTTTCGCCTGTTTAAGCAAGGTAATGGCTACTACACCTGGTGGACGCATTGGGCCAATGCCAGGGCTCGGAACGTTGGCTGGCGCATCGACTATTTTCTAGCTAGCGAATCGCTAAAGCCTAAAATTAAAGCCGCCGACATTCATCCTGAAGTCATGGGTTCCGACCATTGCCCGGTCAGCTTGATTCTCGATTTCTAAAAGCAGAGTAAAATTAGAATATGACAAAGGGATCGGAGCGAATTACGTGCTTGGATGAAACGCCAGGCACAATTAAGGCCTTTGCGCTTAGATGCTATGCAAGGCGCCGGCGAGAAACGGAGCAAGCCGTATGAAGAAATACGGAGAGCGAGTATCGCAGCCGGCAACGCAACAGAGCGCTAAGAGTGCTGGCGGAGTGGCGAGCTCCGCTCGTCAGCAGGCCAGCACGGCGCAAAGGCCGTTTGCTGTTTTTGATATAGATGGGACTTTGGTTAGATGGCAGCTCTACCACGCCATCGCCGACGAGTTAGTCAAACTTGGCTATATCAATAGTCGAGCCTTTCAGTCTGTTAAGGACGCTCGTATGCAATGGAAGAAGCGCTCTGGCCCAGAGGCCTTTCAAGTTTACGAACGAAAACTAGTTTGGGCGTATGAGAAAATGTTGCTCAAATTAACATTCAACCAGTTTCAGGAGGCTGCCGAAAATGTTTTTAAAAAATACAAAGACCAAGTTTATACATATACACGGGAGCTTATTTGGAAGTTAAAAAAAGATGGCTATGTGCTGTTTGCCATTTCCAATTCTCAGATTGAGATTGTTAGTCGTATTGCCGACTATTATGGTTTTGATGATTGCATTGGGACATACTATCACCATGAAGGTGGACGCTTTACGGGCGCAGCCACTATCCCGCTAGGAGCCAAACACTTAGTGCTGGCCGAACTGGTGAAAAAGCATGGTCTTGGTTATAGCCAAAGTCTGGCGGTTGGTGATAGTTCCAGCGATATTACAATACTCGAGGCAGTCGAAATACCAATAGCCTTTAATCCTGAGAGGAAACTATTTGAGCACGCTCAAAACAAAGGTTGGAAAGTGGTTGTTGAGCGCAAGAATATGATTTATGAGCTAAAAGCAGAAGATGGAAGATATATTCTGGCATAAACAGACGGCGGATAAGCCATTATTTGCAAATCTGCTATGGGCCAGACCGGAAAATAAGCGGATCGCTGGCAAGCTTTTAATTGTCGGCGGTAACAAGCACGGTTTCGCGGCGCCAACGCTGGCTTTTAATGCAGCTGTTAAAGCCGGTGTTGGTTCAGCCAGAGTTTTTCTGCCCGATGCGCTGAGACGAGTAGTCGGAACCAGCTTTGCCGAGGCCGAATTTGGTGCCAGTACGCCGAGTGGTAGCTTTGGCCAGCAAGCCTTGGCTCAGCTGTTGGAACTAGCCGAGTGGAGCGACGGAGTGTTGCTGGCCGGCGATTTTGGCGCCAGCTCCGAAACGGCTATCTTACTGGAAAAATTTATTAGCAAATACCAAGGCCAACTTACTTTGACTGGTGATAGTTTTGACTCACTTATTAATAACCCGGCGATTTTAAGACGTTATAACACCGTTATAACAACTGGTTTGGCTAGACTGCAGAAAATAGGAACGAACTATGGTTTGAAAAAGTCTATCAAAAGTTCGATGGATCTACTGCAGTTGGTCCAATTACTCCATGAATGGACTTCTGAGATTGAAGCCTTCATCGTGACCGAACATGCCGCCAATATCGTTGTGGCTGTCAATGGCCAAATAAGTACCAGCCCTGTCAAGGAAGCTAATTTAACCGATTTAGCAGCCTATGCTAGCGTTTGGTGGCTGCAACAACCACAAAAGCTCTTCGAAGCGCTTTCCACGGCAGTCTACGATTTCTCAACTTCAAAATAGGCAGTCTAAAAAGCTCGCCTTCTTTTTCCAGTTTCTCGGTGCAAGCAATAGTTAGGCTGGCTCCAAAAGCCATAATGATTGGTCCTAAAATATAGGTCTCGACCTGGGCCAAAAAACTAAAGTTTAAGGTTCGCTCTGAGTAGTAAAACCAGGCACCCCACTTTAGTGCAAAGAATTCAAAAGCTACAAAAGGTATGCTGCTTAAGCTTACTAGCAGAATAATTTTTCGGTTAGCTCTCAACGAAACCATATTTTTTCGCCAAAGAATCACAAATGGGATACCAATGAAGACCAGAATTGTTATTAGATACGCCAGTTGGAATAAGTTCATCTCCTAACCACCTTTCTTATTTAAGACTTGCTTGATGGTGATTGTAAGGGCAGAAATAAAGATGCCAGCTAGAGTGATGAACAGAAACTCCTCGAGAGGCAAGCCTGATATTGTTGGCAGACTGCAACACTGTTCATTCCATCCCCATATCTTGGTTTTGGCGGCAAAGTAGTCCCAGGGTAATCCGACCAGTAAAGCTGCTATGACTGTGACTAAAATTACGCTCCGATATGGCCATAGTTGTTTGAAGCGCAACAAAATCAGAACTATTGTGGGTATGACCATAAAGATAACCAGCCATGTTAAATAAGGACTCCACATGGAGCGTTACTATATCATATTTAGCGACTGAAGTCAATACACTTCTCGAGACCGAATGAGTTGAGAATAAATTTATTAAAGACAGGCCTGAAGCCGACTTTTATAGATGCTTGGAGAGCTTACCTACTTCAGTTTTTGATAGGCGAGCTTCAGGAAGTGCTTCATCGATGGCCTGATATCGAAGCGGTAGATGCCGATAACGATAGACAACAACACTATAGCGTCAGCTGCTATACCAGCATAGGACTTAGACAATATATTATAGGTTAACCAAAGACAGGTTGACGATAAGACTATCATCCGAATATGCCGTGGGTGAACCTGCCAGAAGGCTAAGGTGCCCGTAAGTGAACCCCCCAGCGGCAGAAGACTACGTGGTCCCTGCCAGGTCATAACAACAGCTAAAGTAAAGAGGGAAGCTAAGGCCATGGGAATGAGGACGCTTCGGTTTTTGCCGGCTTTGTAAAAGACAAGATTTCGGACTGATATCAAAAAATTAATGGCCGACCCCGTTGGAGCACCGAGTAATAGATAGTGGATTGTCCAAAAGACTGAAGACAGGCTTCCCACAAGCAGCATTCGTTGCCGGTGGTTAAGCTGGTAGATAACAAAGGACAACCCAAGTCCAACTAATCCTAACGACTGAATGAACAGTCCGTTAGACAAAATTTGATCCATGCCTATAAACCGAAGGGGTTAAGGATGAATTTATTAAAGCCCAGTGCAAAAGTGTAAGCCAAAACAAACCAGCCTAGTGCCAGAATCAGCGGCGCTTTTAACATGCCCCTATATACCCAAGTTTTGGTATAAATATTTATCCCCTCAATCAGCAAAAACGGAATTAAGGCGGTTAGGACAAAAGCGCCGCTAGATGATAATCCGACAGCCCTAAAGATGGCGAAGGTATTTTGCATGATTATCATAAAAATCGCCCAAAACAGAGGTAGTAATAAGAAAAGCAAGTGCTTGTGCCTAACAGTCGGGTAATACCAAAGGTTAAGGCTAAAGGAGCCGACATATTCGTAAACAACACCTTGCAAGGCGCCGGCCAGAAAAACGGCCGTTGGTATGTAGCTGCCGTTCTGTAAAAGCGAATAAAAAGACTCGCCAGTTAGCCGGTAGAGCAGGGCATCAGTAAAGACCGTTAGAGTAAGCGCAAAACCGCCGCCGATCACCAATCCCGAGAAGTAACGGCGTGATTTGCCTTTTTTATGCCGGCGGTGAGTGGCATAAGCCGCATAAAGCAAAATGGCTGAAATGGCACCGCTCAAAAACAAAATTAGGTTGGTTTTTATTTTAGCTTCCTTATGGCAGTTATTATCTGCTAATCAGTAAACATAAGCCTTTCAGAATTGTCAATCAGGAAAAACAAACTGGTGGTCCTAAGAGGGCATCTATCAAACCCCTCTAGAAACCTTATTAATCTTACTTCAAAGTCAGGTTTCACTCCAATCCGGTCAGTGGCTGACCTGATGGAGGAGTGTCGTCGACAACAGAGTCAATAAACTGATGGCGGCCATCGATGTCGACTCCATTCGTCCCAGCTCGCGAAGCCGTCAGGCGGTTGGCCAATGGGCTCACTTCCGTCGAGCTCAGCCGCAGTAGGGATGTCGAACTTCGCGGCCCACTCAGCGAGCTCTTCGTCGGATATCGGCCAGGTCACGTGAGGTGCCTCGGCCAAGCGCTGATCGAGACGTTTCCGCTGTTCGTCGGAGGCGAGTTCGAAGTAGCGCATCACGACCGAGGCCCCAACGTCGGCAGCCGCCTGCCTGAGGGCCGATCGTTCGTCGCGGCTCCATAGACCGAAATCAAGCACGACGTTAGTCCCGAGCTCCAGAGCACGCATACCCAGCCGGATAAGGTGACCCTCGACCACGTCTGAAGCTGAGGGTGGATTCTCCGGGCCGAAGAGCGCTTTCATCCACTCGTCTTTGGTCAGCCGAAGGGCATTGTGTTCCGCTTCGATGAGGCGCGCGGCAGCGGTCTTGCCGGTGCCGGGCAATCCAATTGTCAGAAATAGGGTCGGTCGCTGCATTTGTCCTTACATTGTCTCGGTTAAGTTGTGAGAAGAGCCCTCGATTTTCAATTTTACGCTGATCGCCGGAGCCGGTCCAGCCACACCGGCATCTCGCTATTGCGACTTCTATGATTCACAGGACCATCAGTGGGAAGTCAAGCAACAATAGACTGAGACTGGACTCAAACCAAAAACAGCTCAAGGTGAGCCGCCTTCGTTCCGAAATCTATATCTAGCGTCGTATTTTGCTGTTCTGTCAACAGCACCGAGCGGAACAACCTCATAGAAGTTGGTAACAAAAATCACTTGGTGGGCAGAAGAGGACTTGAACCTCCACGGCCTTGCGGCCACCAGATTTTGAGTCTGGCGCGTCTACCAATTCCGCCATCCGCCCTTGGGCTTTAATATTTTAACAGAGAATATGGTGTTCATTGTACAATAAAGTTAAGCATTTTTAGTATGGACGACGATACAAAGAAGCAGAGTCAGAGCGCCCGACCGGCTGATAAATCCAAACAGGCGGCGATTGAGCTAATCCGCCAAAAGGTTGAGGCCGCCTACGGGCACGAACCGCTACTGGAAGCTGAAGCGATAACGCCAAAAATCGGTAGTCAGCCGCCGAAACTATCTGCTCATCAGCACTATGCCCAGCAGCTGATTAATTCCGGGCTGCCCCTACGCGAAATGCACGCCAACTGGCATAAATACTACAGCGAACTCTCCGATGAAGAGAAACACGAAGTTTGGCAAGAATTTTATCAATCCCACGGGCAGGGTGAACATTATCAAGCCTACGCTGAGGCCAGTTCAAGATCACGGCAAGCGCCAAGAGGCGCTTATCGTCCAAGAAGCATTAGTACAACGGTTAGACGACAATTGCAAGCGGCCGGTCAGCGGCCAAAACAAAAATTACATTCGCTGGTAGTTGGTCTAGGCGCCGGCCTTATCGCCGTATTAATTGTGTCATTTGGCCTTTTTAATGAACGCTTTATTGCGCCATTTATCCAGCCCAGCCGAGCTATTTCAACTACTCAGTTGATAGGTCAAAGTCAAACCGTAAGCATCGAACCGAAGATTATTATTCCCAAAATTAATGTCGAGGCGCCGGCAATTTACAGCGTCACGACGGTTGACGAAAATGCTGTCCTCAATGCCCTTGAAGAAGGCGTGGTCAACTTTGGTGATAGCGCCCGGCCAGGACAGAACGGCAACGTGGTGATCGTCGGACATTCATCGAACAATATCTTCAACAAGGGCAAGTACAAGTTTGTTTTTGTATTACTTAGTCGGCTGGAACTAGGCGATACATTCTATCTCCAGAAAGATGGTCAACGCTATACTTACCAAGTTTATGAGAAAAAAATTGTCAAATCCGATGATGTGTCAGTACTCGGCCCGCGGGACAAGCCGGCCACAGCCAGTTTAATCACCTGTGATCCGCCGGGCACCAGCCTCAATCGTTTGGTAGTTGTTGGCGAGCAGATAAGCCCGAATCCAACGGCAAATTCCGCCGCGCCGGCTACTACACAACTGACCACTCAGACAAAAACTATTCCCAGTAATGCGCCGAGTTTATGGTCCCGTTTCTGGAACTGGCTTGCAGAATAATAGGTTCAGGGTTTAGGTAAGTCGACGCCAGCACGCAGATCGGTCAATTGTAGAATAGTTGATTTGCCATCAGTAGCAGTGACCAAATTAAACATACGATTAAAGTCACCATCAAACAAAATATCGTCTGTCAATGACGGCACTAATTTGCGCTGATTTTGACCATCAAAATCCATGATAAATACTGAGCCTTCAACGTTACCAATCCAGCGGTGCCCGTCCATCCATTTGAGCGGCTTTTGAGTTGTTAATGGCAAGCTAACCTGATAGCGTGTCTGGCTCTCAATATCATAAACAGCAAACCGCTGGCCCCTTTGGGCGGCTATAAAACGTGAGTTGTTAGATACTGCCACATTTTCGGCACTTGAGTTGATCAGGGCAATAAAAGGACTGGCGACTGCTCGAGCAGGATCTTTGAGGCCGTCAAGTGGATCTTTGTAAATATTAATTCGTTTGGATTGATCGCTGGAAGCTACATAGTACCAATGGGATTGAAACTGGGCAGCTTGAATTAGATATTTACTGCCAGCTGGCAAAGTAGTTAGTTGGTAACTTTTACCATTGTCCCAGATTTTGACCAGGACTTGACCGGCCGCAGCCTCTTGATCAGTGACATAGAGGAGCAGATTGTTATCGAGTGATTTAAAGTTCAGAACACGCTTAAGCAGTGGCTGCAAGTTGGCCCGGTTGATATCACCTAGCAGTAAAGCATTATCAGCCTCACCATATAGATATACTTGGTCAATTTTTTTATTAACCAAAGCTATGTCCGTTGGATTAAAGTTAAACAATCTGTTTAGATTCACCGACGCTGCCGGATTGGCTCTGTTAAAAATGATAAATTCTAAGCCCCCATCATAGGCATGCTTAAGTAAAAGACGGTCGTTATCATTTGCCCAGCCGATGACGCTCAGCGAACTGCCGGGACGACCGGCACCATTCAAGAGCTGGGTCGGTATGCTAACCGCCTGGGGTGATTGGTTAGGTTTGTCTGTATCAAACATCTCAAAGGTTGGTGAAACTTGGCCATTTTGTGGTAGTAACAACAGCCAGCGGCGATCCGGACTGGCGGTCATTATAGCTGGCGAAAGACTGTAGCTTTTTAAGGCCTCAGTCTTGGGTTCTTTAGGAAAGAGAAAAGGGTAGACCATGCGCAAAACGCTGTGTTCGGATACAGTTGTTCGACGCTGCCAATCGATGTAGCCATCCTTCTTCAGGCTCAGATCATAGGCTCCACCGGTTAGAACCATTCGAGCAGAAGTAGTCTCGTTTTGGTTTTGGCCGTTGAGATAAATTGTGGCACCACCAGGTTTGGAATCAACAAACAGCAGACCATTTTCGACCACACCGCCAGTCTTGGTATTAAAACCGTAACCGTAAGCCCAATAGACCAAAATGGTGGCTGTCAAGACAATAGCTACCGCCATCAGTCCGTAGCCGATCATTAATCGGATATGGTGGGCCCGTCTTTTTCTGGGATCCAAAAAATCCATCAAGCGCCCCCTGTGGAGGCATTAACCATTTTCCATTTACCATTTTTCATACGTTTACTATTAACAATTAACGATTGAGTGTAGAGAACAGAAAACGGATAACGCATGGTTAACGGTAAACGGTGAATTGTAAACAATAGACCGATCATCTAGTTTAGATTATAGACGATCGGTTTGACTTCAGCTCACATAGGCTTATTGCATAATATATGTATTCGGTGTACCATATTCTTTATCGTTATGAGGGCAATCATCCCAAGTGCATAAAAATACAAGCGTTGTCGAAATCAACGGCCAAAAATACGACATGGCCACAGGTAAAATAATCGGCGCGGTTAAAAATAGAGCCAATCGCCTCAAGGCTAAAACACCTTTTATTAGTATGGATGGCATTGTCCGTCTGCCCGTTATGGCAAAAGTTAGACCCGCTTCACGCAACAGACACCCGAGGCGGGTCGTTCATAATGTGCATCGTCAGACCCAACGTTCCAAAACCCTGATGCGTCGAATTGTCAACAAGGCGCACAGTAAAGTTAAAGTTGGCAAAAACCCAATCAAAAAAGCTTTGGTTGGCCGCAACCCTGTGCGTGAAGCCCACGCTAAACTAACTCCACAACACCATAGAGTCAAACACTTTGGTATTTTGACGACTCGCAGTGGCCGAATTAAGGATACTGAGATCACATCGTCAGCTTCAAAACGTTCTAAGGCCTTAGCTTTGGCTAGTCCCATACCAAGCGTGGCAGCCTCGCCATCTCATCAACGCTTAGAGCGCTTGCTGGACTACGCTTTGGCTCGAGCTGATGCCCATAAGCAGTCGCGCCGGAAGCGCAGTCGTGGTCCGGCTAAACTATTACACATCCTGCCTAAATGGCTAACTGTTTTATTGATTGTTCTGACCTTAGGTAGTCTCGCTGGCTTTGTGGCTTGGCAAAAGATTCCGGCCATATCGATGAAAGTAGCTGCCAGCAAAGCCCATGTTGATTCAGCGATACCGAATCTACCAGGTTATACCGTAGCTGCTCCAGCCCAAGAAAAAGATGGAATAGTTACAATTGAACTCAAAGCCATAGCCGATCCTGCCAATACTGTAACTGTTACTAAAAAAGCGATTAGCACTGCCGAATCAACCAACTTGAGCGAAAAAAGCTGCCCCAATGACAATCAGATTCAAACTTTTTCCCAAGACGGAGCGACTAGCTTTATCTGTGGCCAGACCAACAAGGCAGTTGGGGTCGTGGGCGGCGTTATGACCGAGATTCAAGCCAACGGCGATCAGTCTATTACTGGCAGTGCCAGCAGCCTTTTTTCTGGCCAGTAGACCCATGCTAGCTTTATACTTAAGTTGATGGTACGTACACGGTTTGCGCCGAGCCCAACCGGGCTTTTGCATATTGGCGGAGTCAGAACCGCACTTTTTAACTACTTATTCGCCAAACAAAATCAGGGTTCATTTATTTTAAGATTGGAAGATACGGATAGGGAACGTTTTGTCGCCGAAGGTGTCGATCAAATAGTTGCTGGTCTAGATTGGGTTGGCTTAAGACCTGATGAAGGCTTTTGGATTACAGAAGGCAAGCCCCATAGCATCGACTACATACAATCCGAACGTCACAAAAGTGGAATTTATCAAAAATATGCCGATCAGCTCATTGAGAAAGGCTTGGCCTACCGCTCTTATATTTCCGCTGATGGTTATGAGAAATACAAAGACCGCTCTATTAAGAAGGGTGTGCCCTTCATTTACCGTAAAACATACGAGGCCGAATATCATCACAAGCCGCGACAAACACTTTATGGTGATTGGCCCATCAGGCTGGACATAGAAGCTGTTAAAGGATACTTCTCGGAAAAAAAACACCCGTTTTTGCACGAACGAGTTGACTGGGACGACGAGGTCAGGGGAGCCTTCAGCGACGATCTATCCCTCATGGAAGACTTTATTATCATCAAAAGCGACGGTTTTCCGACTTATAATTTCGCCAACGTCATCGATGATCATTTTATGAAAATCAGTCACATCATACGGGGCGATGAGTTCATCAGCTCTACCGGCAAACACGCTCTGCTGTATGAGATCTTCGGCTGGCAGAGTCCTAAATTCGTCCATTTACCAGTTATTAATGGCTTGGATGGCAAAAAATTATCAAAAAGAACCGGCGATACTGATGTCCTTGATTACAAAGAAAAGGGCTACTTACCAGAGGCCCTGGTTAACTTCCTGGCATTGCTAGGCTGGAACGATGGGACCGAGCAGGAAATATTTAAGCACGATGAGCTTGTTCAAAAATTTAAGCTTGATCAAATTAATACCAGCCCGGCTGTTTTTGACCCTAAGCGCTTAGATTGGATGAACGGATACTATATTCGCAGCTTGAGTGTTGAAGAGCTCTACAAACGAGCCGCTGATTTCTGGACGGCTAAAGCCGAGACTGCGACTGACAGTTATAAAAAACGGGTGCTCAGTTTAGTCCAAGAACGGCTGAAATTTTTGGCCGAGTTGGCAACCTTGACCATTTTTTTCTTCGAAGCACCCTCAGCCGCTACCGTCAGAAATTTCTACAAAAATCCAGTTGATAAGCAGCTTATAAAAAATACGCCAGACCTACGACATTTTTTAAGCGCCACCGTTGAACAGCTAAAGGATAGTGATTTTAGCCACGCTGACATCCAAAATAGACTAAATAAGTTGCTCAAAAAGCTTGGTACTAAGCCAGCCATCTTGTTTCCGGTTATCCGAATTGCCTTGACCGGCTCCAGTGTATCGCCGGAAATCTTCGGTACCATAGAAGTGCTCGGTAGGAACGAAAGTCTGAAGCGGTTAGATGCAGCTTTAACTGCCCTTAATCAAGGAGCATGATTTTTTATGTACATTTCGCATCTGTTCGGTAAATTCACAGACCACAACCGTTAGCCGAGGTCTATAGGTTATAATTATGCTTATGTTAAACGTCCGGAGGACGGAAAACAGGGAACGGAAGACGGAACGCGGTCTCACATCCGTAGTCGTAGTCTTTGTGCTGGTGCTTTTGCTGACATTGCTCTCCATCGGCTTCACCAAAGTCATGAACCGCTCACTGCAATCAACTTCGTCCAACCAGCAGTCCACTGCCGCAGGCTATGCTGCTCAATCGGGCGTTAACGATGCCATTTCTTATATCAAAAAGACCCTTCAAGTCGATCCCAGTGCCAATGTTTCGGCCACCAAATGCGACGATCTGCTCAAACAAGGTGCGCCACTGGCCAGTGCCTCAAAACTTGACGATGCCACCAACTACACTTGCCTACTGATCGATCCCACACCGACCAGCCTTTTTTATCAGGACTTGCCGCCTTATAAGTCGCAGATTGCCAAAGTCACTACCTCGGCGCCGCTGTCCAGCTTGCTGTTCTCCTGGCAATCAACCAATGCTGAACATAACCAGTTTGTACCCAATGCCGACGGCCAAACCTTGTTTGATGAAACGGTCTGGAGCCTCAATAAATACTCTCCGGTTTTGAGGCTTACGCTCTATCCAATCCCGGCCAACGCCGATATTTCCGGTGTCCAGGCTGCGTCTAAGACTTTCTATTTATATCCGCAGACCGGTGGCGGCAGCAACAGCGTTTCATACAACTCGGCCAGTGGCCTGCAATCGGTTAATTGCGCGTCTAAGAATCTCGGCGCCTTTTCCGGCAGCGCCGATTATGATTGCAATGTAGTTATTAATAATCTGCCCAGTGGCGCCACGGCTGCCTATTTCTACGCCCGTTTCTCGCCCTATTACGACAAAGCAGTAGTCAAAATTAAGGCCAATGATAGTGCCTCACAACCGATCAAATTCGTTAATGTCCAGTCGGTTATTGACGTTACCGCCAAATCCGGCAATGCCACCAAACGCCTGCAGGCCAGAATGGATTCCAGCACCGCCGCTGGCGGTGGTGATTTCAACATTGATCCCTCCAGCAATCTGGCACCGGAATATGCGCTTCAGACCAATGATACTCTCTG
>MGCV01000015.1:0-33351 GCA_001790575.1 Candidatus Saccharibacteria bacterium RIFCSPHIGHO2_12_FULL_47_17
GTTTTCGCGTAGGAATTTTTTGGCGGCTTCACGGCCTTGAGCGATTTTTTCGCCCTTGTATTCGTACCAGGCGCCGCTTCTTTCGACCACGCCGTGAGTGGCGGCCAGATCCAGGACATCCCCCTCGCGGCTGATGCCTTCGTTATACATGATGTCGAACTCGGCTTCGCGAAACGGCGGCGCCACTTTATTTTTAACTACCTTGACGCGGACACGACTGCCGATGACTGCCTCGGCGGTTTTTATCTGCGAGATGCGCCGGATGTCCATGCGCACGGATGAGTAAAACTTCAAGGCCTGGCCGCCGGTGGTCGTTTCGGGATTGCCAAACATGATACCAATCTTCATCCGCAGCTGGTTGACGAACATGACTGTGCATTTGGTGCGACTTATCACACCGGTCAGTTTGCGCATGGCCTGACTCATCAACCTAGCCTGCAAGCCCATTTGGGCATCGCCCATGTCACCCTCGATTTCGGCCTGCGGCACTAGCGCCGCCACCGAATCAACCACGATAATGTCAACCGCGTTACTCCGAACCAATGTCTCGACGACCTCCAGGGCTTGTTCGCCGCTATCGGGCTGGGAAAGCAGTAAGTTATCGATATTCACACCAATGCGTTTGGCATAAGGCGGATCAAGAGCATGTTCGGCGTCAACGTAGGCGGCCGTGCCGCCGGCTTTTTGGACCTCGGCCACAGCATGCAAACAAACAGTGGTCTTGCCAGAGGCTTCTGGACCAAAGATCTCAATAATCCGGCCTTTGGGCAGACCGCCGCCCAAAGCAATGTCCAAACTTAAGGCGCCGGTTGGGATAGTTTCTACATTAACTTTATGGGCGTCCCCCAGGCGCATAATCGAGCCAGAACCAAACTGTTTTTCGATTTGATCAAGCGCCAATTTTAGGGCCTGTGTTTTACCGCTGGTGGCGGTCATTTTTTTATCGTCTGGTTTATCAGTTTTTGCCATTTGTAAAAGCCTCCTAAAAATTCAACCTATTGGAAATACAGTATAGCAAGCGTACAGGCATGATAAAAATGCTGGCGTTTAGTATGCTATATTCGTAGATAATGGTGCAATGGATTTCCCACTCTAGACATCGATTTTTTCTAAGTTTTCTTGGCTTGATTGCTGGTTTCTTTTTTGCTGGGTTATGGCTAAGTGGTCAAGGTCCCGATGCCGGTATGGCGACCATTTTCTTCGGCCCAATATTCGCAATACCAATTATTCTTTTAATTTTGTTGGCAGAGGAAAGATCTTTTAAAAGAAGTGTTAGTCAAGAGACTGTCTCACGGCGCTTTTGGATTATTTTATTTTCGGCACTTGCAACTCTATTATTTATCTTCTGGTTAATCTGGCTCTTCTAGGTTATTCCGCTTATACTTAAGGGTATGCGCATCAACGACGCTATGGTGGTTGAATTACTAAAAGCCAACCACAAAGTGAGCGACGAACAATTAAAAGGCTTGCTAGACCAGCAAAAAACAGATAAACGCCCCTTGCAAGATTTGGTACTGGCGGATAATTTAATTTCTGAGAAAGATTTTGTCCAAGCTTATGCCGACCGGGTTGATGTACCGTTTGTGGAGGTCATCCCCAAAAATATTCGCAAGGAAGTCCTCCGCCTCATTCCGGAGCACATTGCCCGCCAGTACAACGCCGTGCTGTTTGACGTAACCGAAGACGGCACCAAACTGCTGGGCATGGAAGACCCTGACGACGTCCAGGCTATTAACTTCCTGCAGAAACAACTGGGCACCAATTTAAAAATCTACATTGCCACTCGCTCTAACATTTTGGCAGCCCTAGATCAATACCGCACCAATCTATCAAGCGAACTAACTGAAGTTATTGCCAGCCAGAGTTCGGCCGCACCCGAGGGGGCCGAAGCCGAAGAAGAGGTTAGTGAAGAAGATGTGGCCGAAGATAGTCCGGTGGCCCAGACCGTTAATTTGATTATCGAAGATGCCATTAAACAAAATGCTAGCGACATTCACATCGAACCACGCGAGGATTATGTGACAGTTCGCTACCGTATCGACGGTCAGCTGCGTGAAACTAATCGCTTGCCCAAGAAAGTAGTGCGATCGCTAGTTAGCCGAATCAAGATTTTGTCTAATCTCAAAATTGATGAGCGCCGAGCGCCCCAGGACGGACGTTTTAAAATTACCGTTGGCAGCGGCCAGTATGCCCTGCGTGTCAGCACCCTGCCGATAGTCGAGGGCGAAAAGGTGGCGATGCGTATTCTAAACGAATCATCCAAGCCGGCTACTTTGGAAGAGCTCGGTTTCTGGGGCAGCACTCTCGAGCGCTTAGAGCATGCCCTGACCCGCCCACACGGCATGATTTTGTTTACCGGCCCAACCGGCTCCGGCAAATCCACCAGCTTGTTTAGCATTCTGTCGCGCCTCAACCAACCGTCGGTTAATATCTCGACGGTTGAAGATCCGGTGGAGTATAAAATTCCGGGCACAAACCAAGTCCAGGTCAATCCGGTAGCCGGCATGACTTTTGCCAATGGCCTGCGGGCGCTGCTGCGCCAAGACCCCAACATCATCATGGTCGGTGAGATTCGCGATGGCGAAACGGCCAACTTGGCCGTCCAGGCCGCGCTGACCGGCCACTTGGTATTTAGTACCCTGCACACCAATAATGCCGCTACTTGCCTGCCGCGCTTGCTGGATATGGGCATTGAGCCGTTTTTGATTGCCAGCACCGTCCGGGCAGTGGTTGGCCAGCGTTTGGTTCGCAAACTGGTGCCCGACAGCATCGAAAGCTATAAGCCGGATGAGGCGACCCTAAAGCGGATTCACACTGCCTTTGGTATAGAGGACGAGGCTGGTATGCAGCACATTCATGAGCTGGAACTGCAAGCCATGAAGAGTCGCATCGGTCTGGGTGAATCAACCGATCAGGCCGGCCAAACTGATCAGCCATCAACCACCGCCAAAAGCATTGAGCGTCTATGGCGGCTCAAGAGTTCGCCCGGCACCAGCGCCTTCCGTGGCCGAATGGGCATTTACGAAGTGCTAACCATGGGCTCGGAAATTCAAAAAATGGTGGTGGCTGGTGCCACTTCCGAGATCATCCAGGATCAGGCTATTAAAGAAGGTATGGTCACCATGCAGACCGATGGCTTTATTAAATCGCTGCGCGGCCAGACCACACTGGAGGAAGTCATGAGGGTAACCATCGAGCGCTGATGGCTGAATTTTCCTACGTTGCAACAACGTCCGACGGCCGGCAATCTAATGGCACGATTAATGCTGCCAGCCGTCAGGCGGCGATTGCCACGCTGCGAGCTCAAGGCCTAAAACTGCTTAACATTAAAGAAGCCGGTGCTGCCAAAAAGCGCTTTAGCTTGGGCAAGAAGGTTAAACTTAAAGATCTAGTTATTTTCACCCGCGAGCTATCGACTATGATTAGCGCCGGCGTGCCACTACCCCGAGGACTGGCAACCTTATCCGAGCAAACTGATAACAAATATTTTAAGGAAGTAATAATTTCGGTTACCCGTGATGTGGAAAGCGGTATGCCTCTTGCCGATGGCATGGCCAAGTTCCCTCACGTTTTTAGTGATGTCTATGTCAATATGATCAGAGCTGGTGAAGCCGGCGGGATTTTGGACGACATTCTAAAACGTCTAGCCTTGCAGGTCGAAAAGGATGCTGCTATCCGCCACAAGATCCGCTCGGCTATGGCCTATCCGGTAGTGATACTGACCATCACCGTGGTTGCCTTCTTTGGCATCATGGTTTTCATCATGCCCAAAATTGGCAAAATCATTACAAGTCTTGGCGGGCCGAATGCCGAACTGCCAATTTACACTCGGGCGATGCTTAGTGCCAGCAACTTTATGCAAAAATATTTTATTTTCATTCTGGCATTTATATTCTTGGCGTTTTGGCTATTTAGGCGATATATCCGAACGGACAAAGGCAAATTCTGGTGGCACCATACGCTGCTTAGAACGCCGGTCATTGGCAAGGTGCTTTTAAAAATTGCTGTGGCCAGATTCTCCAGAACTTTTTCCTCTTTGATGGGTTCGGGCGTAACCGTGCTTGAGGCGTTGAATGTAACCGGTAAAGCCGTTGGCAACAAAGTTATCCAGGCCGAACTCGAAAAAATTGCTAATGCAGTCAAGAACGGGCAAAGCTTAGGCAAGCAAATGACGGCCGCGGCTTACTTTCCGCCGATAGTTGGCCAAATGATAACGGTTGGCGAAGAGACCGGCAAAATCGACGAAATACTTGTTAAAGTTGCCGACTTTTACGAGGAGGAGGTTGACGCCGTAATAGATGGGTTGGCCAGTATCATTGAACCGATTATGATAGTTGTACTTGGCGGAATGGTGGGAATGATTGCTGCGTCCGTCATGGGTCCAATTGCTGGTCTGTCCAAAAACATCGGCGGCTAGTGAACTTCTTCGGTGTGGATATATTGTTGACAAGGTAACGCTTATGGTTATAATCAAGTTCAGGAACGATCTAGTTCTAGCACATAATTAATTAACAAATAAAGCAAGAAGGGTGGGACTATGATCTCATTTAAAAAAGCTCGATCAAGCGGTTTTACAATAGTTGAACTGTTGATTGTAATCGTGGTTATAGGTATCTTGGCCGCACTAGTGGTTGTTACTTATAACGGCATTCAACAGAAAGCGCGTGACACAGAGCGCAAGACAGACATTAACGCCATTCATGGCCAACTGGAGGCATACAATGCTCAAAACGGCAAGTATCCAACCAAGGCCAACGTTAATGACTCTGACTGGCGCAGCACCAATATGAAGGGTCTTGATGGTGCAGCTCTCCAGGATCCAAATGGTGACGCCCAAACACTAGAGGATGCCACAGATGCTGATGACTACGGCTATGCGCCAACTCCAGCTGACTGTGACAACTCTACTGCTGACTGTACTGGCTATGCTTTAGCGGCAACGCTTGAAGCCGGTGGCACCTACACCAAGAACGATCTAAACTAGAACTTTAGTATCAGTTCAAAAAAACCCCGGGACAGTCCGGGGTTTTTCATTTGCTGGCAGCCGCCTATAATAAGCTTAAGCCCAGCACTAGACTTTCGAGTCTATCCGCTGTGGCGGATACTATTGCAAAAACTCGAAGCTAGGTGCTAGGTAAGCATGAAAGAAATATCGGTGGGTAAATTTTCCAAAGAGAAGCAATCGGGACAAAGACAACAAGGCTTCACAATAGTCGAGCTAGTGATAGCGATAATTGCCGGCTCGGTTTTAGTCGGTGGCATCCAAGTCGCCAGCTCAAATTATGTACACCTCAATCAGAAGGGTCGTAACCTTGCCTTAACCAATTCGTATGTTGAGGCCAAAATTGAATCACTTCGAAACGTTGGCTATTTAAGCTTGGCAAATGGCACGACAGATCTTTCTGGCGAACTGCCGGGCGGCTTGCCGTCGCCCAAGAGCGGCTCGATGACAGTAACTGATCAAGGCTCAGGCCTTAAGAAGGTCGTTATGTCTGTCACCTATAACGATAAGGGTGTTGATAGAACCTATTCGTACAGCACGCTGGTAGGAGAGCTTGGTGTTGGCAATTAAAGCGGCTTCGCCTTATAAAGGGTTTACTACTGTTGAGTTAATAGTAGTGGTAAGCGTTACCTCAATTATGTTTTTGGCTTTTTTGGGTATCTTTACCAATTATTTCGTCATTATTACCAAAAACAACGCCCAGATGGACATGACCGTCAACTCCCAGAACTTACTGCGCTCAACTGTTGATACACTGCGGGTGGGTGGCGGAGTGCGCCAATCCAACACTATTGCCGACGCCAATGCCCCGCCGGGTGGCTGGAATACTTCTAACGACGATTTTGTAATCGTCATTGCCTCGCCAGCATTGGATAGTAATCGTAACTACATTATTAATGAGGATACCGGCAGCCCGTATATGAACGAGCTGGTTTACTTTAAAGACGGGGATCGTTTGACGCAAAGAGCTCTGGCCCATCCAGACGCCGCCGGCAATTCTCTGCAAACTTCCTGTCCGCAAGCCCAGGCTTCACCGACCTGCCCGGCCGATAAGACACTGGCCGAGTACGTCAAGACAATGGTCTTCACTTTATACGACCAAGATAACAATTCAACCAACGATCCTTTGGCAGCCCAATCGGTCAAGATTGATTTAGGCATGGAGCGAACATCGTTTGGTTCGACTTTCTCTTTGGATAATAGCATTAGGGTAACGTTAAGGAACAGGTTTTAGAATGAAATTGAATAAAATCCTAAAACCTGACGGCCAAGTTTTAATCTCGCTACTGGTAGTCTTACCATCACTAATTTTAATCGTCGCGGCTTATTTGAGCCTATCGGCTAACAGTTTTAGCTTGTCGCGCCAAGATCAGCTGCATAGCCATGCCCAGTTGGCAGCCGATGCCGGTGCTGATTATGCCGTCGAGCAAATCAAAGCCGACGCCAACTGGAACAGTACTAGTGGTGAAACCGAACTACACAACGACGGCTCAATAAAAGTTACTTACTCTGCAACCTCGGTCGATAACAGTCCGTCTAGTAAAACCGTAACCATCATCGGCCGCAGTTACTGGCCAGCCGATTCTGTCAACCCTTCATCTTCCGTCACGATCAAAGTTGATTTGCGGCCGTCGGAGTCTGGTAACTATAGTGTGGTTAGCGGTCAAGGCGGTCTGATTATGAGCAACAGCTCCAAAATTACTGGTGGAGATGTGCTGATAAACGGCGAAATAACTCTGTCCAATAGCTCCCAAATAGGCCTTAGTAATGAATCGGCTAATATCGATGTAGCCAATCAAATTTGTCCGATTCCAGCTGATGCTACCTATCCACGGCTTTGTAACGCCGGCGAGAACGACAACCCGATTTCTATTTCTAACAGCGCTAAAATTTACGGTACGGTTAAGGCCAACCATCAGTCCAATGGCTCCGGAATGAGCAACCCGGGCCTAACAGCTAGCTCGGGCGTAACTCCGCAAGCCCTGCCGGCTTATGATAGAGACGCCCATAAAGCAGCTGTGGCTACCACCATTACTGGTTCGGCTGCTTCCTGCTCTGGCAGCCAATCCAAAACCTGGGCAGCCAACACCAAGGTCACTGGCAACGTAACAATGAGTAATGGCTGTCAGGTCACAATTGAAGGCAATATTTGGATTACCGGTAATCTCAGTGTTTCCAATTCTTCAAAAATAAAAGTAGCCGATTCGCTCGGCGGCACTCAGCCAGTAATTATGGTAGATGGTTCTACTGGCGTCAGTCTTTCCAATGGCTCCAAGATTGTATCCAACGCCAGTAGCACAGGCGCTAAGCTTATAACTTACTGGAGTTCTGCCAGTTGTTCACCAGACTGTACCGATGTGATTGGTACTGACTTAAATACCTCTCGGGACATCAGGACCATCCATCTAAGTAATTCCTCTGAAGGCGCCCAGTCAGTCTTTTATGCCCGTTGGACAAAGCTACATCTATCAAACGGTGGCCAAGTCGGCGCGGTAGTTGGCCAAACTATCTACATGACTAATTCCTCGACTGTCACTTTTGGTACTTCAACTGGTGGTGGTGGCAGCACTACATGGGTTCCGAGCGGCTACCGAAGAAGTTTCTAACTTAAGGAACTAGAAATTAGGAATAAGAAATTAGCAATTAGCTAGTTCCTATTTCCTAGTTACTAATAACTGGAATTGATATACTTTTGGTAAGGATAAGCGTAAATAACAAAGTGGGCACCAATTCTCAAACAAGTTTTTATCACGACGAGCCATTTTTTGGTCTTGATATCGGCCATTCCAGTATGAAGGTTATGCAGCTCGATAAAAACCATGGCCACTCGCCGAGAGTTTTAGGTTACGGCGTCAGTAATTACTACCATAACGAAGCTATCAACAACGGCGTGATAGTCGACTTTGCTGCACTGGGTAAAGCCATGCGCGAACTTTTTAAAGAGCGACTGGTGGGCACCATCAATACTCGCCGGGTAGCCTGCACCATTCCCACAGCCCACACCTTTTCTCGGCCAATGATTCTGCCGCCAATGGACAAAAAAAAGATACAAGAAGCTGTCAAACTAGAAGCTGAACAATATATCCCTGTACCGATTGATAACCTCTACCTGGACTACGATATATCGCGCCAAGACAAAGACGGCATTGACCTTCTAATGGTGGCTACCCCCAAAAACGTGGTTGACAGCTGCGTCAATTTTTTAGAATCGGTCGGACTGGAGCCAGTGACTATGGAGCCGACTATGAACGCCTCGGCCCGGCTGTTCTCGATTGCTGATGTCCGCCGCGAGGAAGCTTCTATTTTAATTGACTTCGGCTCGGTGGCTATTGATGTGGCCATTTTTGATCAGGCCATGTTCGTTAACAGCACCATCCAAGGCGGCTCCGACACCCTGACCAATATGATCGCACAGCAGCTTGGTATTAGCCCGGCCGAGGCCTACGTGCTCAAGAGTCAGCACGGCATTGCTGCCGACTCGTCAATGCCCAGCGTTGGCTTGGCGGCCAGACCAATCCTGGAATCGCTGCTTAAGGAACTACACCGCATTATTCGCTACTATGATGAACGCTCGGCTACCAGACATCGTAAAATCAGTCAAATTATTACCACTGGCGGTGGGGCGACTACTCACGGATTAGACAAATATTTGACCGCCGAGTTAAAATTGCCAACCCGGCGCCTAGACCCCTGGCGTCATATTAACTTCGGTGACCTGCAGCCGCCGAGTGATCTGGCCCGCTCCATGTATATAACAGTGGCTGGTGTGGCAATCTTAAGGCCAGAGGAAATTTTCTGATGATAAATCTAATCCCGCCAGCTTACGGTCAGGCTATCCGTATTGGGCGTACCAACACCAGGCTGATGCGCTGGTTACTGAGTGTTACCGCCGCCGCCGCCGGATTGATAGTTATTGTCGGCGTTGGTTGGCTGTATCTCAACCATCAGAATTCCAAATTAACCAAAGATATTAGCAGCGTCCAGCAACAATTAGATGCCCAAAATCTAGGCGAGGTTCAAAAACAAGCCCAAACCATCAACTCTAATGTCAAAGTCATCAACCAAGTGCTTAACCGCGAGATTCGCTTCTCAAACCTTATCCAAGAAATCGGCTCGGTCTTGCCCAATGGCAGCGTCCTCAACAGCCTGACACTTAGCAAGGTAGACGGTGCGGTCGATCTTTCGACCGGCACTCGCGACTACACGGCAGCCAGCCAAATAGCGGTTAACTTAAGCGACCCCAAAAATAATATTTTCGAGAAGGTAGATATTGTTAATATCACTTGCGACGCCAGCCCAACTTCGACCTACGCCTGTAATGCCAACTATAAAGCCCTATTTTCCAAAACTACTAAGAACCGCTTTCTGAACGCCGCCACAGGAGGCCAATAAGTGAATTACCCATTTATCAATTCACATTTACCAATTAAGTATCATTTATCATTTGCCAAATGGTTAATGGTCAATAATTCGGCTAATGGTAAATGGATAATGGTTAATGAAGCCGGAGGCGCCTCGTGAGTAGTTCTCGAATGCGCCTAGTCTTAATGGCCGGCCTTGGTTTGGCGGTGGTCATTTTTCTATTCATCGGCTTTGGCGGCAAAAACATCGTCGCTACCCAGAGCCAAAAAATGGTTGAGCTGAAACTTAAAAGCCACACCGCAAATGCTCAACTGGCCAATCTGGCTTCGGCTAAAAAACAAGTCGAGCAGTATGCTTATTTTAACGATGTGGCCAAGACAGTGCTGCCGAGCGACAAAAATCAAGCGCAGGCGGTATTGGATATTTCTCAGATGGCCAACGAATCAGGCATTGCCATACAGAGCATAACTTTTCCAACCAGCACGTTGGGGGCGCCCGAAACTAAAAAAACCGACAAAGATGTGGCCACCGCCTCACCTTCAACCGTCATCACCCAGGCCAAGCCGGTAGAGGGTATTTCCGGACTTTACAGCCTATCGCTGACCATTAAACCTCAGACTGACCCAGGCACGCCAGCCAGCAAACAAGTCACCTACGGCAAGTTTTTAGATTTTCTATCAAGGATCGAAAACAACCGGCGGACAGCCCAGATAGCCTCTGTTACTGTCAACCCTACTGCCGGCGCGGGCGGCCAGTTCAGCTTCCAAATATCAGTTAACATATTTATAAAGCCATGACCCCGATTATAAGTAGTATGACAAAGACATCTTCTGATTTGTTCACAAATCAGACTTCTAACGGGGTCTATCTCGTTAGACCTCACCTAGTATCTTTTGTATATTTGGGTGCGTTGGAAATCATTGATGATTTTGATAATAAACTAACTTTAAAATTGAAGGCTGAGGTCTAATCGGGATGAAAAAGAATATTAAAATCAACCTCGGTAGTCTTAAGTCCCAGCTGGACAAACTAAAGCCGTTCTTCAGCAAACATGGCTCGTTTATGGCAATTCTGTTTGTCCTTTTAATTTATCTATTTATCGTCTGGCGGATTAGCGCGCTGGCCGCCGCCGAGCCGGAAATTGAGGCCATTGATGCAGCGCTAACTTCCTCGGCCGTACCCAAGATTGATAGTAAAGCCATCGAGCAGATTCAACAGTTAGAGCAAAATAGCCCACAGGTTCAAGCCCTATTTAATCAAGCCCGCAACAACCCCTTCCAAGAGTAATTCCTCAGATAGTGTTTAAAAGGCTTGTGCTTGGTGCTACAATGCAACCACAGGCTAAAAAGAAAGATTGAAATGACAAAAGCTATTAATTATGAAGGTATCGCTGCCGACGAAGGCGTTGTAGCCGCCCATCCCGAACTATTTAGGTGCCGTAGATTACCGAGAGGTATAATCGGCCGCTTGATCGAAAACTTTCGCGACCACCCTGTCCGCGACAGTGCGGCCGGCGGCGTAGCCCTGGCCGGGGTCGGCTTCGTTGCTGCTGGGCTCACCTTTCGCTACCGACATTAAGCATTTTTATGCTCTCACTTTTACCGCTTTACGAAACTCAATTATCTTTGCTTTAACCAAGGCCAACAACGTTATGACGTCATGACGTCGTCGCGAATCGTGGAATCCAAGAGTTTAAGGAAAGAAATTGCTAGCTTAGACTTCGAATTTTTCGAGGTGGTCGTTGATGGTCTTTAGAAAGTCTTTGGCTTGGGCTTTGGTCATGGCCACTCGGGCGACAATGTTTTGCTGGTTCGGGCCCGGCAGCGCTTGGGCAAAGCTGAAAGTCACCGCGTGGTCGTTGTTACTAATCAAATACGAGTCTACATAAAGTACCGGCGTCCGGTTTGGGTTCAGATTAAAGTTTATGTTCGCCTGCTTCTTGGTGTTGTCCGCCATATCCCCTCCTTATCACCTTCATTATACCTTGCCCTGTTTTTTGCTTGCCCCGTTAAATCCCCATCAGGGTGGATTTATATGGGGGGTTCGAAGAGAGAAATTTCTAGGCTAATGGGTGATCTTATCTAGAACTTTGGCTTTCCATTTCTTACACACCATACAGTAATACCGTGTCGGGTGTTATAACACTACCATTTCTTACACTAGGGCCCACGCCTAAGGAAACCAGGTTTTATCCCTGCCCTGCCTGCGTAGCATTTGATCTAGAGGCAGCGGTTTAGTAGGTTCTTGACTGGCTAACGTTGTCAAAAACCTTTTCATGTCTTTTAATAGTTTGAACTCGGCTGGTCGTAAGCTCAAATCGTCGGCCGTTTGATATATCCAGAGCAGTTATTTCTACTTTCTCACCTACGGCGATAAATCCGGCTCTACCGGCAGAAACAACCGATGCATCGACGGCCACTAGTGTACCTTCCGCACCTGCTTGCTTTCTTGTTAGGTGAAAACGAGCTGAACCGGCAGCCACAGCATGAGGAATAATCTTATACCGCGCGCCGCCTTCGGTAAAAAAACGAAAATTCGCACTTGCATCAAGAGATACTTCTCTGAGTCTTTGACTGTCCGGTGGTAGAGGAGCACCTTCTGCAGCAAACATAGATATTATTTATATATTAATTTTAAGAAATTGCAAGCACGAGCGTCATTAGCGAGCGAAGAATACAGGGCTAAAGGGATTTATAGCATTTTTGGATATTTATAAGCCTTCGAAACTCCAATTTGGCTAAATTATAACTTGTTGGGGTAAATTGAACTAACCCCGGTTTGGGCTCTAGCGGCGTAACGCTCCGCCTGGGCTGTAAGTTCAGGATGACACTCCTCTAGGTGTTGACCAACCCTTTGCACAAGTCGGTCGACTGGTAACGCACCGTTAAGGTTTACCCCTAGCTCATATTTAGGCCATTCTATATCGCCGCTGGCTCTAAGCACGTTTTCCCGAGCCTCCGGAAAAGTTTTATGCTCATCGTTACCGGTGGCGTACCTTAATTCCAGCCGCTGCAAAATATTATCAATCCGCATCTGAGCCACCAAAAGGACAGGAATAGCACCAGCGGCGGCCGCCAGTTCCCTAATCTGTTCACGCTGCGCAAGCCTGTTTAGCAATGCCTTATAAACCACGCTGAAGCCGTCCTCCAATGAGCCGTATGTCAGATCAAGCATCTCTTTTTTCGCCTGTTTTCTTGGCCGAGAGCCTTGGCGACCATGGATCACTTTTTCTCGAACTTCGGCATAATCATAAACGTTAGCATCAAACTCCTCGGCTAAAGCCTTGCAAAAACCTTGCGGCTCGGCATAGGGCAAGCCAACGCGCATAAAAAGATACGGCTCAGTCATTTAGAGAATCCTTAACACATATTTAAGCAGAATTTGCCTAATTTGCAAGCATGAGCAAGAGTTGAATAAACTCTATCCACCTAACTTAATTTTCGATAGCAAAAACTCGGTAACTTTTCTTCTCTCTGATTCATTAAGTGCGTTTGTTGGACGATTTGCCCGTTCATCTATCGCAACTGTAGTTTCTGTAGTAGTTGATCCTAATCCGCCCTTGATTAATCCTAGCCGCTCTGAAGCTGTAGGTAGTCCAACGTCTTGCCAATCGCCAATTTCCCAGTCATCGGGGGTCAGAGTATCAGCTTCTGAATCAACAAAAGGGTTTTCTCCAAAAGGTATCCCTGGCGTCATATTCGCCAATTATACAAAGTCAATGTCTAATAGCAAGCCCGGTAGTAGACTTTCGAGTCGGCCCCGATGCAATCGGGGCCCAGCGCCAAAGGCGAATTCTCGAAAGCTCACTACCGGGCAAGCATGAGCAATTCCTTGGTTGACATATTTTGCTAATGGTTTAACCTATTACGGTAACTTTGTGAAGATAAAAAGGGAGAAAACAAATGATTCAGCGACTACTAAGTCTGTTTAAACATAACGCAGAAGAAACGCCCGAGTTCCTGACCGATGCCAAGCCGGATAAGAAAATCTGGAACGAACTGCTAAAAGAAATCGATTAGTCTGCCAGCCTTGTATAAATCGTGGTGTGGCCTTCTTGGGAATAGCTTTTGAGTCCACTAGCGCTAGCCGCCCGCTCAACGGCTAAAGAACAGCCGGGGTGCCACTGATCATGAGTCTCAATCATCAAAACATCGACTAGATCAAGCAAAGGCTTAGCTGCCTGTGAGCGGAAAAAACCGATTTCAGCCCCCTCGATGTCCGCCTTGAAAATGCCAACCCTATTACCCCTACCAACTAAATCAATTATGCCAGATGGTGTAATTGCCGGGGCAAATACGTTTGGATGACCGACTCTAAAAAAATCATTTGAGTATAAATAACAATTGTGAGCACCAAAGGTTAGGGCTTCCTCGTTGACCAGCCCGATACTACCAGCTTCGGCAGCCAAAGCCGCCTTAACTGTATGTACTCGGCTACCATATGGTCTAGAATTTTTTTCCAAATAGTCATAGTTTCGTCCGTTGGGTTCGATAGCAAAAATTGTTGAATCTGGGTAACGGCTTGCAAGATAAGTCGTGGAGGTGCCCTCGCTTGCTCCAGCGTCAACAACTGCCAGACCATTTAGTTCTCTGCCGTTGCCACCGGAGTATTCCCAAACCCTTTGAAATAAAACTTCGTTGAACGTGCCGACGTCTTTATCCGTACAATCAATCGGAAAGTTTAGATCTGGATGTTCAAGTCTCAAAGGGACTTCAGCCATTCCCATTGCTTTTTTGCCAAAAACAACCTTGGCCGTTTTGCCTAAACCTATTGTCCCAAGCAACATATCCAGAAAATGCAAACGGTTATGCTGACGCCTAGCAAAGTTTCCGAGCATAGAAGCCCGCTCGACTGGCATGCCTGCAACTGGTAAAACTTCGGAGCCGCTCATTTATATTTTTATACTACATTACTCTGACTTTTGCAAACATAAGCAGCGTGACTCTCAAAGAGAATCAGGTTAGACGGTTGTTTAGCATTAGCAGATTGATTGTGGCGCGCCTTAATTGGCGAATTTGTAGACCAAAAGTCAGTTGTCGGTAGTCGGTGTTAATTTTAAAAAGTTACCGGTTTTGGTTAACTACTGCGTTCCACTTTCGCCATAAATCTTCGGCTGGCTGGCCGCGGACCGACAAATCCGGCGCCAGCGGATTTTCCCAATGGCTGTAGCCAAATTGAGCATAGCCAATAACCCACGACCGCTCGGCAATAGACCGCCAGAACGCATTGACTACCCGTGCCTGGTCGTGCGACCCAAATTGATACTGGCTATTTGCCAGTTCTTTCTCCTCCGAACCGTACCACGGAACAGAAGCGATATTATAGAAGCTATTGCCCCTCCAAGTTTGCTTGACCTTAAAGTAAGTGGTGCGCACAAACACCGGTTTTTGATACTTATCGTATAGTTTTTTTGCGCCGTCTAGCATGGTGTCAGCACCGGCTTTAAGCTCATCGTCGGTCGGCTCATCCTTGGTCGAAATCGGCGTGTCAATGGCGATATAAAAGTAATCCAGCACCTCACCCCAAGTAATGGTGTTCTCATCCGGAATGATGAACCCGGGCGTTGAGCCAGAATTCCAGACCATCTGTCCTACCTCGCCGGAAAAGTGTTGCTTGATGGTCTGAAAAACCTGCCGCCAGCGACTAGCGTGCTGGGCTTCCCAGCTACCGACAGCGTAATGCAAAGAGTCAACATCGCTGGATTCGGCCAGTTTGGCAAAGTGCACTAAAAAGTCAGTTGTTTCGGCAAAATACTGGTTCCACCAGTCCGCTGAGCGATTTTCGGTGTTAAGTTGGGTGCAGCAAAGCTGCGGGCCGAGCGTGACTTTTAGGCCGGCTTGCTTATAGGCTTTAATTTCCTCGATCAGTTTTGCATCACTGGGGTAGTTGGGGTTATCGTCAAACAGATTCTTAACTTTCGGCAGACCATTTTCTTCGGTCCACTGCCACGGCGGATCGATCTCTACTCCTGAATAGCCCATTTTTTTCAGATGTTGAGCGGTGCTGGTAAAAGCGCTGTCAAAGGCCGGAGTGTAAAAATCTTCAATAATTTGGCCTGAACGGAATGCTATATCTTTGACCCGCGGCAAAAACTGGCCGCTCGGCGCCAGCTGCGTGGTTTTAACCAGAGGCTCATTTCCCGGTGGGAACCAGCGCCAGCGCATAATAGTATCGGTCTGGGTTTGACCGGCGGCAAATTGTACCTTTCGCCCCCTTTGTGTCCAGAAGTAATCGTCAGTATCAAGCTCGAGATATTCGGCTGTTCGAAAGTCATTGCCATTACGAACGTAGCGATACCTCACCGTTCCATCCGGACCGGTAGGTAGCAATTGCTGCTCGTTAAGATCAACAGAGTAAGCAAAATCTGACTGACGTTGCATCTTGTATTGCTCCTTTGTTGCTGTCTGCGGATGAATGTAAATGCTGTCCTCTGGCGGCGTGTTAACCGGGATCCTGACGACAAAGCGCATATGGCCAGCCGGAATTTTCTGGGTATCCGTCTGGTCTGACTTTTGATCTGATAGTGGCCCCCACCAGGCCAGCAGCAGGACTATCGAGGTTACTGACACCAGACCGAGTGACACCTTATGCCAGCGCGGCATTGCCAGCAACTTATCACGCCAAGATCCAAGCCGGGCCAGAATGTTTCTAGACCAAATTGTAAGGCGCGGACGCATGGTATCAATTAGCTGGCAGCTTTATAAACCATCAGCCAGCTGCCGTCGTCAAGCTGAATGGGCGATGGGTCGCAGATGATTTTACCAGCCGGCGCGGCCAGATTAACGCCTTCGTCCATCCAGTTGATACCGTCAGAAGTAGTTGAACTGCTAATACCATCGGCACAATAAAACTGCCGGTATTTACCGTCAGACAGAGCAATTGTTTTGGAAACCGAGCCTTTTTGGCGAGTCACGCCTTTGTAGGTAAAGCTCGAACCATTGGTGGAGGTAGCATAAATTTGCGTTTGCCCTTGGGCAGCATACATGAACCAAGTCGTCCCAATCTTGATCACATCCGGATCAGTGATTTGGGCGTATTCAAAGCGAACTCCCTGCTCTTCGGTGAAGTTGAGGCCATCGCTAGATGTAGCACTATAGACCTTATTAACAGAAGTTGGCGGTTGTCCGGAAGTTGGCGGACCGGGAAAAACCAGATAATAAAGCCTCAGTTTACCATCATCAGTCAGCAGAACTTGTGGATCGGCACCAACGCTATAGGCAGTTCTGGAAGTTTTAACTTGCAGCGAACCGGCCTTCCAAGTTTTGCCGTTATCGTCAGATGCCGCCACCAGCAGGCCAGAAACTGAGCGTTGGCCGCCGTCAACGGCATAGATGACCAGCTGACCGGCAGGCAGTTTGATGGCATCTGGCACTGAAGCTTTACTGATAATTTGTTGCTGAGAATTTGAGAAATGAACTCCGTCAGTCGAACTAGCCAAGTAGACATCATGGTAAAAAGGACCCTTTCTATCGTTGAACGGGTCGCTGGTGGCCGCTGGTTTATCAAAAGCCAGTTTGGAAGTGTCAATTTTGTCTATTTTGCCGGTCTCTGTTTTTGTCTGATTTGAACTTGACGTAGAGCCAGTTTGTGTCTTTTTGTCGCTACCGATTACTCGCCAACCGACCAGACCGCCAATAGTCACAACCAGCACTAAAAGAAATAAAACAAGATGCCCAATGCCGTTTTGGTTTTTACTAACCACAAGCTTATTATAGCTAGTTTAATCGTGGAGCGGTACTCGAAAGTTCTGAAGATATGCCCGGCGAGCCTCGACGATGATGTCGGCGTATTTGTTCGGATTCGGGCAGTATTTGAAGATAAAGTTCTCGAGCGTGCCGGCCGTCTGAACCGTCAACGTACCATAGTTAAAAATCGTCGATAAAATACCAAGTTGCGCGGCCGTGACATCCTCGACGTTCTCAAAATTAAGCCGCGAAATTCGCCGTAAAAACAGGCTTCGCTGAGAAATTTCCACCAAGCTGCGATCAGTTATCAATATCCGGTTGAGGCGGTAGACGTAGGTGGCCACAAACAAGAAGAAAATTAGCGCTGCCAGTCCAAAAATAATGCCGGCTACCAGCCATCTATTCCCCTGCCTGGTCAGATCCTGGAAAGTTTCCGGGGCGACAGTTACAAATAAGGCAATAATAGCAATAACTCCGGCCAAGGCTTCAAGATAAACAAAAAAAATGCCGATAGGGTGGCGATGGACAACGGCTAGTAGTTTTTCGCCCGGCTCCATCAGATCTTCGGATTGACTGAATGTTAGGTGATCGGTTGGCCGTGGTGGCGATGGCGGTGCCATCGGTGGATTTGGCAAATTGGGCGGCGAAAATCGTGGCGGTTGCTCTGGCTCATTCGGCGGCGCATCTGGAGGTGACTCTGGTGGCATTACAATAACTCCGATTGCTTTTTAGATGAAGGCTTTTTACCCAGATGTTGCCAAGCTTTAGGCGTGACCTTGCGACCACGCGGCGTTCGTTCCAGCAGGCCGATTTGCATCAGATATGGTTCATAAAAATCTTCAATCGTGCTGCGTTCTTCGGCAATCAGCGCCGACATGGTATTGACCCCCACCGGCCCGCCTTTGTAATGCTCAATCATGGCTTCCATAAATTGCCGGTCGGCCGGATCCAGACCGAGTTCGTCAATTTCCAAAAGTTCCAGAGCTTGGAAGGCCGTTTGTTTATCGATTATGCCGTCGCCGTTAATATCGGCATAATCGCGCACTCGGCGAAGTAAACGGTTGGCAATCCGCGGCGTCAACCGCGCCCTTTGAGCCAAAATGCCGGCTGCCGGATCATCGATCTTAACCTTTAAAATACTGGCTGAGCGTTTAATAATCTGTTTGATCTCGTCGGGCGTATAAAATTCCAAGCGGTGGATCATGCCAAAGCGGTCGCGCAGCGGCGCCGCCAGCAAGCCCGTCCGGGTGGTCGCGCCAATAATGGTAAATTTGGGCAGATCGAGACGTAAACTTCTGGCGCTCGGTCCTTTGCCCAGCATGATATCAAGCTTAAAGTCTTCCATGGCGGCATAGAGCACTTCTTCGATGACCCGGCTCAAATGATGAATCTCATCGATGAACAAAATATCGCCGTCTTGCAAATTGGTCAGTAGGCTGGCCAAATCACCGGCTCGTTCAATGGCCGGACCGGAAGTCACCTTAATCTGAGCGCCCATCTCGTTGGCGACCACCGTCGCCAGAGTCGTCTTGCCCAGCCCTGGCGGGCCATAGAGCAAGATATGATCAATCGGCTCGCCCCGTTTTTTGGCGGCCGAAATGGCCAGTTTTAAGTTTCTCTTAATTCTTTCTTGGCCAACGTAATTGGCAAAATCCCTCGGTCGCAGTGTTTGCTCAAATTCTTGCTCAGCCTCATCGGCCGGATCAGGCCCTGAAGTATTTATAATTCTATCTATTGCCACATTTCCATTTTACACTGTCAAGGAGCACTTTGTTGCCATTGTTTATGTAGCCACACATTTCGCACTTGGATGCAGTACAAGGAAGAGCCGAGGACTGGACTGAGGCGTACGGGATGGTACGTTGAAGGTGTACCGCAGACTCTGACGCCGTAATGCGCCAAAAGCCGTCGGTGCAGCCGGCTTCGCCGGTTGGCAGGACGGCGGTGCGAGATGTGTGTTATAATTGGACATGGTAAAGGCAATAGTTGCTCTAACCTTTAACGACGTCTTACTAAGTCCCGGTTATGCCGGGTTTTTTAGATCCGAAATTTCGCTTAAAACCAAGTTGACCCGCGATATTCAGCTTGATATTCCGCTAGTTTCTTCGCCAATGGACACTGTTACTGAGAGTGAACTGGCCATCGCTTTAGCCAAGCTCGGCGGCTTTGGCTTCATCCATCGAAATTTGACTATTGCCGACCAAGCCAAAGAAGTTAAAAAGGTTAAAAGCCAAGGACTGCGAGTTGGCGCAGCCGTTGGTTCTAGTATTGGTTATGAACCGCGAATTAAAAGTCTGGTTAGCGCCGGCGTGGATGTAGTCTTAATTGATTCGGCTCATGGTTTCTCCAAACAAGTTTTAGAGGCGCTCAAAACCATCAAGCAAAAATACCCTAAATTGCCAGTCATTGCCGGCAATGTCGCCACAGCCGAAGGAGCTGAAGCCTTAATCAAGGCTGGAGCCGACGGCCTAAGGGTTGGTATGGGCCCCGGCGCCATTTGCTCAACCCGCATAATTTCCGGTATGGGCGTACCCCAGATTACGGCCATTTTTGAGGCTACCGAAGCCGCTAAAACTCGCGGAATTCCGGTAATTGCCGACGGCGGTATCGTCAACTCTGGCGATATTACTAAAGCCTTAGCAGCCGGCGCCAGCACGGTGATGCTAGGGCGTCTGTTTGCAGCTTGCCTGGAGTCGCCAAGCCAAATTGTTCATCTTAAACCGCAGGAAGTTCCGGCCCGCTTTAGGAGCATTATTAAAGGGCAGAAGGCTTACGGTTTTAAACGGTACCGTGGCATGGGTTCGATCGGAGCCATGAAGCGAGGCATCGCCATCAGCTCGGAAGACGAATTCCACGGCAAAAAATACAGCGGCGAAGTTTTAATTGCCGAGGGCGTAGAAGGCTTGGTGCCATCGTCCGGACCGCTGGAAGATACGGTTGCCCAGTTGATCGGCGGCCTGCAATCAGGCCTGTATTACGTCGGCGCCAAAACTATCCCAGAACTAGCTCGCCAGGCCAAATTTATCCAAATAACTCAAGCGTCATTGATCGAGAGTCACCCGCACGATCTCTTTATTACCGATACCGGCGGGAATCTGTATTAAAGCCATGGGCGAGCACGAAACACTCGTCATCCTAGATTACGGCTCGCAATACACTCAATTGATTGGCCGGCGGGTGCGAGAACTGGGCGTCTTCAGCGTCATATTGCCTTTCAACAAGCCGCTGGCAGATATCAAAAAACTTAAGCCCAAAGGGTTAGTGTTATCAGGCGGCCCGAACTCGGTTTATGAAAAGGGTGCGCCGAGCCTCGATAAAAAACTGCTTGAACTGGGAGTGCCGGTACTCGGCATCTGTTATGGCCTGCAGTTGTTCGCTCTGAACCTTGGTGGTCAAGTGGCACCGTCCAAACAACGCGAATACGGTCTAGCTAAGCTAAAGCTGAGCGGTAAAAGCACTTTACTACCAGCCAAAGTTGATGGCAGCCGAATCTGGATGAGCCACGGCGACCATGTGGCCATACCGCCCACGGGATTTAGTGTGACGGCCAAAAGTGGCGATATAATTTGCGCTGCCGAGAACGCTAAGCGCCAACTTTTTGGCATCCAGTTCCATCCCGAGGTTAGCCATACCGAGCACGGCCGCGACATTCTCGAATCCTTCTTAAAAACCTGCGGCTTTAGGTTTGACTGGAGCTCAAAATCGTTCATTGAGGAAACGACGGCTAATATTAAACAACTGGTTGGCGACGCTAATGTCGTCTGTGCCCTGTCTGGCGGTGTTGATTCATCGGTGGCCGCCACCTTGGTAAATCAGGCTATCGGCGACCGCCAAACCTGCATTTTCGTTGAAACGGGCTTGCTGAGGCGGGGCGAATTTGAAGAAGTACTGGCGATTTATAAGAATGTTGGCTTGAACGTCAAAGCAGTTGATGCCTCGAAGCAATTTCTGACGGCCCTCAAGGGTGTTGAGGATCCGGAAGCCAAACGTAAAATCATCGGCCGGGAGTTTATCAAGGTTTTTGAAACCGAGGCGGCCAAGATAAAAGGTGTTAAATTCCTAGTCCAAGGCACACTTTATCCTGACGTAATTGAATCGGTTTCCGTCCACGGTCCATCGGTAACCATCAAATCGCACCATAACGTCGGTGGCTTGCCGGAAAAAATGCATCTAAAATTACTGGAACCGCTACGCGACTTGTTTAAAGACGAGGTACGAATTATTGGTAAAGAGCTTGGCCTGCCGGATGTAATAACTGGTCGTCAACCCTTCCCCGGTCCCGGCTTGGCCGTGCGGATAATTGGCGAAGTCACGCCGCAAGCACTGGAACTTTTGCGCCAAGCCGATGCTATCGTTCGTGAAGAGGTTATCAGTGGTGGAGCTCACAAGCATCTTTGGCAGTACTTTGCCGTGCTTTTACCAATAAAATCGGTCGGCGTGATGGGTGATGGTCGTACCTATGAGCAAGTCATTGCCATCAGGGCCGTGGAATCAAGCGATGGCATGACGGCCGATTGGGCCAAATTACCACATGAACTTCTCGAAAAAATTTCATCTCGGATAGTCAGCGAAGTCCGCGGCATCAACCGCGTCGTCTACGACATCACCTCCAAACCCCCCGGCACCATCGAATGGGAATAGCCGCTTACCCTTCTTTCTTCAGACGTTCAGCTTACTTGATGCAGTCACTAGTCAAAGCGTACAACAGCCTGCGGGACTCCCTTCGGTCGGTCTCGCTCTTTATTTCCTTAAAGGAGTCACTCGACAAAGTCCTCGGCTTAGTAGTTGTCCTTTTGAAGTGGCTGCTCAGGTAGGCTTCTCATTTCTTCAGAAAGAAGGGTTCGCTTTTTAAAAACTAGGAGTTTGATTGTTACAAGACTTAGCATATATTAATTTTGCGATTGTGGCTCTGGAAGCCCATCTATTACTTCAACTAAATTCCGAGCACCATGCCCCTTGCCAACATCAGCGTCTACTTCTATTCCATAGTAGGACATCTCATGTGCAGATAAGCCAATCGTTCTTACAGGCAAGTCTAACTCTTTAATGCGTCCCATAATTAACTGCGAGTCATGAGCGCCTGTTCTTGAGCCTTTAGTTAAGCTTCCTCCAAGAATAACTAAGTTAGCATCTATTTCTCCTCTGTGCATACGCTCCAATACATCCATAGCCTCTTGGCTTGAACTAGCTTGCGCCACTAGTTTGTGTGCAGAATTACCGAGCCTGAATTGAACGACCCGCTGCCAGTCAAGATCATCTTCGAAATGAACTACTTTACCTTCGTGCACAGAAAACTCCATTAATTAATTTGACAATACTACTATTTAATTGTCTGTGCAAGCAGGAGCGTTTTAGAGGCGCTCTTCTTTTTGGGCGAGGAAGCCGGCGTATTCGGTGTAAGTATTTTTGCCAACAAGATATGGGTAGCCGCCTAGCTTTTTGTTAAAAACATAATTTTCTAACTTGATGCCGGCGGCTTCGTTATTGCCTATGCAGCGGGTTTTGGAATAGACTTTTAGTTTGACCTTGGGGGCAGGTTCATCTGTTAGCAAATCAGCGATCTTCCTGGCCACTCCTAGCGCCAGTTGGTCGGAGCGCAAACCACGACCAAACTCCAGAATAATCGATTTATCGGGGTTCTGGCCGACCAAATTTTGACGGCTGATAGTCGGCACATTCTCAAAAACATAGTCCATACCGAGCCGTTTGACGATATCAAGGCATTGCCTGTTAATCTGGCAAATGATAGCGCTTTTACCGACGGCACATTCGGCCGTGTGGATGTCAATAATTAAATCTGGCTGGTGTGCCTTGATATCTCGCAAAATGTGCTTGGCAATTCGGGCTTCTTTTGATGGTGGCGCATCCGGGCCAAAACTACGGTTGAGATTAGCCTCTAAAAACTCTTTGCGTTTGGCTAGGGCTTCCGGGTGTCCAACTTGCCTTATTATCCGCTCATCACCAACCTGTCTTAGATGAGCTAGAACTTTCAAACCAAACGGCTCATCACCATGCAAACAGGCAATCACATAAATTTTTTTGATTCTCACACCACTATTCTACAAAAAAAAGGGAAAGGTAGTAGCCGGTTTGGGTCTTTGCCGAGACCCGAGTAGATATTGTTCTTAAGTTCGGACATGGCTACCTAGTCAGAGCAGATCGGGTCCGGGCATCAGCCAGAAACAGATGAAGTTAGGTTGAGCGAAAACCGAATCAAGCCGAAACCCAGTCCTAAGCCTCCGATAAAAAAAGCGAAGGGCCGCTTGCGTCGTTTCGGCGCGGTTTGAGACAACCTAATTTCAATTTGCTTTTTCTGGCGCGTCCGGTGGTTTTGGTTACTTTTGCCATCAAAAGTAATAAGAATAGCTTTAGTTCTTTGGAAAAGAACTAGTAGAGAGCTGCCTCTTTGGGCATAACCGAGCCCTCAAGGACTTTGATGACCTCTTCAGCTTCCAGCGTCTCTTTGGCTAGCAGCTCGTTTTTCAACTCTTCAAGTTTCTTCATATTGCTCTTCAAAACTATTCGGGCTCGCTGGCCGGCTTCCTTAATAAAGCCCTCTACCTCATCATCAATCAGCTTGGCCGTGTCATCGGAATATTCGCGCTGGTGGACCAGCCGTTCGATCATCATGCCTTCATCGACATGAAAAACTTGGTCGCGCAGCGCTTTACCCATGCCCTGATTAACCACCATGTCGCGGGCCAATTCAGCGGCTTTTTGCAGATCGTTTCCAGCCCCTGTTGTCACCCTGTCCGGTCCGTAAACCAGCTCCTCGGCTATCCGACCACCCAGCATTCGAGCCAGCACATCCTTAAATTCGATAATGCTGTGATAACTCTTGTCTTCGGGTGGAATAAACCAAGTCACGCCGCCGGTGGGGCCGCGCTGGATAATTGTTACTTTATGGACCATGTCGCTGTCTGGCAGCACATGGCCAACCACGGCGTGGCCAGCCTCGTGATAAGCGGTCAGTTGCTTTTCTTTCTCACTCAAAATCTTGCTTTTGCGCTCCGGGCCGATGGCCACCTTCTCAAAAGCCGCCACTACATCACCGTTTTCAATAACTTTGCGGTTTTGGCGAGCGGCGACAATGGCTGCCTCGTTGGCGATATTAGCCAGATCGGCACCAGATGAGCCGGCGGATTTGGCAGCCAAAGCTTCCAGATCGACATCTTTACCAACTGGTTTATCTTTAAAATGTGTCTCTAAAATGGCCCGCCGGTCCTTGCGGTCTGGCAGATCGATGGTGACTTTGCGGTCAAAGCGGCCGGGGCGTAGTAGCGCCGGATCGAGCACGTCGGACCGGTTAGTGGCCGCCAGTACAATAATGTTCACACCCTGTTCAAAGCCATCCATTTCCACCAGAATCTGATTCAAAGTCTGCTCGCGCTCATCATGACCGCCGCCCATGCCAGAGCCGCGGCGACGGCCAACAGCGTCGATCTCATCTATAAAAATGATGCACGGCGAGTTCTTTTTAGCCTTATTAAACAGATCGCGCACCCGGCTGGCGCCAACTCCTACGAACATTTCAACGAATTCCGAACCACTGATGCTAAAGAAAGGCACATTGGCTTCGCCAGCTACCGCCCGGGCCAGCAAAGTCTTACCAGTTCCCGGCGCGCCAACCAACAGCACACCTTTGGGAATTTTGGCCCCTACCCCCTCAAACTTCTTGGGGTATTTCAAAAATTCGACTACTTCCTCAAGATCCTGTTTAGCTTCAAGGGTGCCAGCCACATCCTTAAACGTCACCTTACCCTTCTCTGTACCATAAAGCCGGGCCCGGCTTTTGCCAAAACTCAAGGCCTGCTGACCTTGGCCTTGGGCACTTCTAAACATAAAAATCAAGATCAAGGCGATAAAAATCACCGGTATGACATTGACCGCCAGGGTTGACCAAAAGCTGTTACCACCACCGCCTGGTTTATTTGACAGTTCTACTTTATTTTGCTGCAAGCCCTGCTCAAAAATGCTCGATCCAGCCTCCTTAAAAGCTTTTTCTGTCGGCTTGGTTTGGTTTTGGCGGGTTATCTGCAGTTCTTCGCCTTTAATGGTTATGGATTTGATCTTACCAGTATTGGCATCAGATATAGCTTGCGAAAAAGGTACTTCCTTTAGTTGAGTCGGTTGTCGAAAAGCGGCAAAAAAGATCATACCAAACAGAATCAACAGGGCAATAAAACCGATGTTCCTAAAACGGCTCCGTCTGTCAGGTCCACCGCCCGGGCCGACCTTAAACTGCTTTCCATCCATCCCGTTAGAACCTCACCCTTGATATACAATAATCATCTATCGTTGGCAGCCCCAAGTAGCTCCCACGTAAAACAAACTTGAAAGTTTCAGGCTGAGGTCTAACGGGATCCATACTCAAGCTATTATAACAGGCTAATTTAACTGTTAAGCAAAGCCGGCGTAATCCTTTTCCAGCTTGATTTTGCTAGTACCTTTTACAGATGCCGTTGTGCCCGGCTTACCGGTCTTAATAAAAACCGCTACCCGGCTTACGCTATGACTATCAATTTGAGCAATGCCATGTTGTCTTAGCCAATAAACAACTAACTCCTGAGTTACCTCTGTTGGCAAAAGAGCAAATTTGGATCGTTCAATTCGGCCGTCTTTAACTATTAATTGAGAAAGCGTCGCAATTTGGCTATCCACGACAATATTAATTTTTGCGACATTATCGATATTTTTCAGTATTTTCCCTCTTTGGTGAACCGTCATCTTCGGAATAATTCTAAGCCTCAAGTAGTTACGCAGGATTTTTGTATCGAGGTTGCTGGGATCTTCGCGCCACTTAAGTTTATGCTCGTGAGCGTAGTTCAAGACTTCTTTCTTAGCAATTTTTAAGAGAGGTCGAATGATCCGAATATTGGAAGCGATAGCGCTCAAACCCTTACGTTTAGTGCCACGGATAATGTTCAGAAGCGCCGTTTCAATCAGATCGTCCTGATGATGGGCAGTAATAATAGCTTTGGCCTTATGTTGTTGACGTACAGCTTCCAGGAACTGATAACGAGCCTTGCGGGCTGCGTCTTCACTAGCACTGGGGCCTAAATGGCCGTGGCCGACTTCAAAAGACAGGCCGTATTTTTTGGCTGTAACTCTAACCAATTTTTCATCCTCATCTGAATCATTCCTAATGCCATGGTCAAAGTGAGCCACCACAAGCTGTAAGTCCCTAGCTGAAAGCTCAATGCCGCTGCTTTTGGCTTTTAGCTCTTGGCTCTTAGCTTGCTTGACCAAAAGGTCAAGCAGAACCATCGAGTCCACTCCGCCAGAAACTGCTAAAATATACTTCCCTTGAGGAATATTCACTTTCATCGCTTATAATCTTATCAGGTATAGCTTTTTACAATTTTACAAAAACACGCATTGCTGCAGGTTTTTGTAAAATTGAGAGGAGCAACATAGCGCTAAGCCGAAGCTTTTGGCTGACTTAGACAAAACGAGGGAGGCAGGCGCGTAAGTTGCGACGAGGCAGCGTAGCTCAGATGGTTAGAGCGCGGGACTCATAAGCCCGAGGTCACAGGTTCGATCCCTGTCGCTGCTACCAAATTCTGAATTTTCTAATCTTCAGCTTCTAGTATTTCGTCGACCGCTAACACCTGCGGGTCTTCCGTCGTTGCCACCTCATAGATAATGTCCATTAGTTGCTCCTTTGGCCGCAAAAATTTCGTCAGAAACTTCGGTGGCCTATTTTTTGTTTTACGAACCTGCGCCAATCATAAGCATTTATGACCGTCAACGCAAGAACTTTTATGTTGTAATTAAGGCAGCTTTATGCTTAACTGGCTGCGTTAGGATCTTATCTGTTCTTGTAGAGAGAACGTTCGAGGTACGGCCCAAACCGAACCGATCGAGTTCGACCAACCAAGACTGTAAGGGGTCGTACCTACAAATTTTAAGTAAAGGAATCGAAAATCAATGTACAAACTATTTATCGGTGGATTACCATTTTCCACCACCGATGACGAGCTAAAAGAAGCCTTTGCCGCCCACGGCACAGTTGCTTCAGCCGTTGTCATCCGCGACCGCGATAGCGGCCGGTCCAAAGGCTTTGGTTTCGTCGAGTACGAAAGCGACGAAGAAGGCAAAGCCGCCGAGGCTGCCATGAATGGCAAGGACTTAGGTGGACGCAGTATTAGCGTTGCCCAAGCCCGCCCTCGCGAAGAACGCTAAATTTAAGCCGACTTCAAAAGAAAAAGCGCCCAAACTTTGGGCGCTTTTTCATGGTAGCGGGGACAGGATTTGCCCATCGTAGCAAGCAAAAAGCAAAACTACAGATTGACATTTCCTGCTTAACAGATTAGAATAATTAGTCGGTCAAATTAATCGCCCCTCGACTTTGCTCGGGGTGGCTCGCGCCTATCGGCGCTCGCCGCGGGGTGGAGCAGTAGTAGCTCGCGTGGCTCATAACCACGAGGTCGGTGGTGCAAATCCACCCCCCGCTACCATGAAAATCGACTCACATTTGTGGGTCGTTTTTCGTGCATACGAAGGTGGATTTGCACCGGTAGGCATGAACAGCCGGTGGCTGTTCATGTTTTCCTTGCTTGGCCACTTGAGAAGGTTTATCTTCGAAAGTACATTACGATGGGCAAATCCTGCCCCACAGCTTAAAAGCCCCTAGTATGCTAGAGATTATGTGGTGAGTTTATAATAGTCCTATAACGATGGCTGAAACCAATACTCATATAATTTCCATAGTTTTATTAAAGAAATTTGGCGATAAGCATAAACAAATAGTTGTTTCAGATAAGGATAAAGGAATTACATACCTTGAGCGGGTAAAAGATATTGCATTCGCTGAGCATACTAAACTTATAGAAGAAGCGGAGCGTAAATGGCATCAGACTGAAACGCATGTAATATCTGCTTACAAGAAGTTGAGAGAGGGTAAATTACTCGAAAGTCCATTTCATACAGACGTTATTAAAAATTTAATAGCAGTTCATTACGTAAGATGTTTCCCGTTTTATGCTATAAAACACCGATTCGAAGAAGAGATGTTCCATAAGATAAACCTCAATGTTATAAAAAAACTTGGGAGACCACTAACCATTGAAGAAAAAGAATGGGGAGCAGGAGAATGGCTACAGAAAGTCGAGGAGACTACTCCCAAAATTTTTATTTCTACTTTCGAAAAGGTATTTGATCTGGTATCTAGGACAGGGCTAGAAGTAGGGGTGGCGCCAGATGGAGCTGAATTTCTAATTGGCGACACTCCGGTAGTAACAATCGGTGAAAAGGGAAAGATGGGTATTATGCAAGGGGTTACAATTGATATTGCTTCGGGTGTAGGGATGCCATTAAGTCCTCAACATATGGTTGCTCTCAAAAAAGATGCCAAAGAAACTCGATATACGACATTAAACGTCAGACAAGTAAATGCGGCTAATGAAAAACAAGTGAGGCAAGCGCTTAGATTTTATTGCTATAAACCGGCGGGTATTAATGATAAAACAAATGTAAGTTCAAATGTTGAGCGATAGAGTGAACCAACAGATTGTCAAAGTCGGTTTATCTTATGTATCGTCCAGGCTGTGTCTTCAGTATCTACACAACCAAAATCCTCTGAACACGTAAAATGTAAACTACCGCCATTCGAAAAATACAGCGTACCTTCTGCGGCCCTCCATTCAGCACTAAGCTTTGCCCTAAGCGTATAGCATTTATCGGTATTATTGTTACAGGCTTGAACCATAAATGTGCCACCACGGTTACTCCAAAGATAGATAAGTACTATTAGGGATATAATCACCATAATGGTGGCTGTTAATACCTTTTTATCGTGCTGAAGTTCAGCAAGTTTTCCCCTTAAAGACTTCGTTTCAGTTGGTTCATCCATTGATTATGAGTATAGTGCAAAGTTCGAGTCAAACTAGGCAGAGTAAGTAAACAGCTTACCGTCTCTAGTTAGAGATAACCATCTGCTTAATTCCTCACGGAGTACGTTGCAATTCAAATGAACTTGGGCTACCAAGTTATCAATAGCCTAGTTTGCCTGGACGTTTTTTTGTTAGTCATTAAGGAGTCGACGCCCCAGGAGGAAGTCGCGCCAGTCGTGCAGGTTTCTGACAATTTTGGAACGATCATCCGGTGGTGCTTGGGCAATAGTTTTGGCGGCTAATTTTTGGTCAATATGTTTAAGCGCCACTTCTTTGGATATCAACAGAATTTTCTCGCCGGGTGCCGCCAGACCCAAGCTTTGGCGAGCAGCCAGTTCCAAATACTGGTCGGTCTCAAAATATTTATTCTTGAGCTGTATATTTTCAGTTAGTAGCTTAAGCACTTTATTCTGTTGTTCCAAAACAGCAACTTTTTCTTGAAGCTGATAATTAGTCTGAATGGTTTTAACTGTGCTCCAGCTGATTGCTAAAACAATAACCGTAAAAATATAAAGTCCGATGTTACGAGGGTCGGTAATTTGCTTTCGAGCTCGAGCGTTCCAGAAGTTTTTTAGTGTTTGCAGCATAGCCTAATTATAGCTAAGCGGCTTAAATATTTTCGGTGTAAGTGTTGTCCGGCGTGCGGCAAACTCGGGGATATGATTCCTGGATAGGGTAGCCAGCCGCAGCACAATCTTCGAAATTCTTAATGTCTGCCTTCTTGGTACTGTCGCTGTTTGTTGAGTAGTTCTGTTGCTTCTCGTAACCAACGTCATAGCCGATATAATAGCCCGCCCCCAATCCTATCAAGAGACAAATTATGCCTACTGTAATTGTTTTTTGCTTCATATAACTATTTTAGCGATTATGGTGGGGATGCCTGGATTCGAACCAGGGACCAATCGGTTATGAGCCGACTGCTCTAACCACTGAGCTACATCCCCTCAATTGACGTGACAAAAACAGTATAACAGATGTAGCTGGCTTCTTATTTTGGTTCAGAAGGGTTATTATTTTGATATGAAAAGCGTTTTGGTTGTATCGCATCCGTTAATCGAACACTCTATGACCGTATTGCGTGATAAGCAAACCCGCGCCGATGAGTTCCGCCGTCACGCCGATATTGTGGCTAAGCTGCTTTTAATCGAGGCGGCTAAAGATCTTACTACCGGAAAATTGACGATCGACACGCCTCTAGCACCGTTTGACGGTCAATCGTTAAAATCGCGTGTGATTGTGGTGCCGATCCTGCGGGCCGGTATCTCGATGCTTAGCGCCGCCTACGAGCTTCTGCCGTCCATTGCCGTCGGCTTCGTTGGTTTGGTCCGCGACGAAAAAACAGCCATCGCCGATAAATATTACGAGAAAATTCCTAAAATTAACTCTGATGATAACATATTTGTGGTTGACCCGATGCTGGCCACCGGCGGCTCGATGGATGAAGCCTTAAATATTGTCAAAGCTGGCGGTGCCAAAAAAATCACAGTTGTAACGATCGTCTGCGCGCCAGAGGGACTGGAGCGAGTCGCTAAAAACCATCCTGATGTACCAATCATTACAGCGGCTGTCGATGAGAAGCTGGATTCCAAAGCCTACATCGTGCCGGGTCTTGGTGACTTTGGCGACCGCTATTTTGGCACCGAATAACATAACGCTAGAGCATTAGGGTATGATGGCTTTATATTGGATTACCTGATTGTTCTAATTGTCGGGCTGGCTACCAGTTTTGCGGCCAACATCACCGGCGGCGGCGGCGCATTGATTATGCTGCCGGTCTTAATTGGGCTGGGTTTAAGTCCAATCGATGCCATCGGCACTATAATTCTCGGTGCCGTTGGCTTTGTTATTGGTTCGGCGGTTAGTAGACACGCCCGCGGCATAGTCCGGCGCGACCATATCGTGCCTATGATATTTATAGTGGCCGCCGCTAGTCTTATCGGACCATTCATATCTGTGAATTTATCGCAAAACACTGTCAAAGCCATTAGCGGCTCAATGATCATCCTTACAGCCGTTGTTAGTTTGTTGACTTGGAGCAGAGCTTCGCACTCGCGCAGCGTCAGTCTGTCATCGCGTTATTTTGGCTACAGTCTTTATTTTGTGACTTCAACCTTGCTAGCCGGCTTTTCTTCCGGAATTGGACTACTAAGTAATTATATTTTGGTTGGGCTTGTCGGTATGAGTGCTATCGAGACTATCGCCACCCGCCGGATCGCTGGCTTAATTGGCGTGCCAATCCAGCTTGGCATCTATGCCACGACTGGCCACGTTCATCTCGTCTTTGGTCTACTGTTGAGCCTAAGCAGTTTTTTTGGTGCCTACTTTGGAATTAATTACGCCATTAAAAAGGGTAGCGACTTTGTCAAAAAAGCCATGGCCGCCACCGCCATCGTTTTGGTTATCCTAACCTTCATGTAATTAAGAGCTGGGACTTTTGTCTTCCACGGCTTGGATAGCCTTATCTCTTTTGGAAGGCCTATCAGCTCGTCGATAACCTTCTGGTGGTTTAGATGGTTCTATGCCCTCAATGACTCGCATGGCTGCTTGCGTGGCTTCAGTTGAGTCAAAACTAACAGTTCCTGGTGGATTGACAATACCAGCCAGTCCAAGGGTATCACTACCAAGTCTCTCAACTCGTCGGCTATGTATATTTGTTTTTGGATCGTCTTTTTGTTCTGTCATATCCGATAAGTTTAACAATTATTCCGCAGTTCGGCTAGCAGGGAAGTACCTGATTTTAGTTATTAATTTTCAACTAGTTAAACAAAAAGTTAACTTAGATTTAAATTAAATACTTAACAAGTCAAGTATTGTCCTGAGTGGGTTCAATTAACTTAGAACGACTGTTGTAAATCCTACAAAAAATAGTTAAAAGTAGCGGGGAGTAATCTGCTGTTTTCTCTGTTTATTTCTGTGTTGGGTTCCCGTGACCGTAGCGATTTTGCAGTATTTCAAGCTGCTGAGTTCTCAACGCTCTTTCGTCTAGTGTCTCCGGTTCTGCGCGAATCAGCCTTTCGGCTGCTTGCCTTGCTCTTTGTTCTACTGCTCCAATATCACCATCAGCGATATTCAATTCCCCGCTTGTAGGTGGAGTTTCTGGGTGTGGATCGAACGCTCCTTGGACTCTTGGTGCTTCAAATCTTGGTGTTTTCATAATTTTATTATACTAGGCCGCTATTCTTTCTTGAGCTTGTTTTGGCTTCCTTGTCTTTTTCTGTCTCAAGGGATGCTCTTTTGGTAAGAATTTCTTCTGGACTTCACGGTATTTATTTCGAGCGTCACTAATTCTAATGGGTGGGCCGTACTCTGCTTCAAAATCACGATCATTTTTTTCAATCTTAGTCCGGACCTCGCCCGTTGTTAATAACCTCAACCCTTTAATTTTGCTATAGCCGGAGAGTGCTACAAGGCCAAATGTAATTTCATCGTCCAGTCGCTCCACTTTAGATGCTGCATTGTTAATAATTCTAGGGGTGCCGTCTAAATATCTTTCCCATATTGCTTTTTTATACTTCCTATCTCGAGAGGCATAGTCAAACGCTTCTAGTTTATTTCGGGTAGCCATGTTATTCATTATTTTTATTAACCTCTCGGCACGTTCAACTACACTAGTGTGAGGGCCAATATTATCACCAACCAAATCTGCCATTAGTGCGGTTGGGCTACGCTCTGCTTCCTGCCAAGTTTGACTTATCTGACCAGCTTTAGCTTTACCTTCTCGCTCAACTAGGAAAAGGTGACGTTCACCATGGAGTGGTTTTGATCGCCTAGGAGTCATATTGGGCTTATTTTAGCATAAAAGCTTATGTTTGGCAATCTACATTGCAGTTCTCCTGGCTCAAGATTATTGAGCATAAACGTAAAAACTTTATGCTATAGCATAAAACTTTTATAGATTTTAAGGAGTTAGGTAGTTAGAGAAGTTTAGTGCTCTGGCCGTTCAGCGGCTGGTCTTTGCGAGCTACAAATTCCTGCCACGATTTCGGCTCGGGCTCACGACCGTAGATTTGAACCAGGCTTAAAAGCAAATCTTTGGCAATCGATATGTTCGTCACCAGCGCTAAGTGATTATCAACGCACAAGCGGCGGATCTTGTAGGCATCGATGTCGTCATAAGTATGTGATGGGATATTAATGGCCAGCTGGAATTTTTTGCCGATTATCGAAGAAGCCACACCTGGTTCCTTGCGCTCAACAATCTTATAAAGTCGCCGAGTAGCAATGCCGTGTTTAGCAAGATATTTATGAGTGCCTTCGGTCGTGTAAAAGTGCCAGCCGCGGGCGGCTAGCTCCTTGACCTCACCAATTAACTTGGGTTTGTGTTCATCAGGAATACTCAAAAAAATGCTTTTGCCCCTGACCGATTGATCGGCTGCCAGCCACGACGCCCAAAAGGCTTCCAGTAAAT
>MGCV01000015.1:33362-53610 GCA_001790575.1 Candidatus Saccharibacteria bacterium RIFCSPHIGHO2_12_FULL_47_17
GCCGGCCACCGGATCGGCGCCTTTCAGCCGATTGTAAGAAAACTGCGGACTTTTGACACCCACGTAATCTAGGTCGATTGTCTGGTAAGCTTGCGGCTTTTCGACTCCCAGCATCGCCTCGGTGGCAATTTGAATTAAGTTATGGTTGGCAACTTTGGACACAAACGGGAAGGAGCGCGAAGCCCGGACGTTACACTCGATAACCTTAATGGCATTATCCTTAGCCACAAACTGAATGTTAAATGGACCGGTAATCTTGAGTTCGGCGGCGATCTTTTGGGTAATTTGCCTGGCTCGGCGGATGGTTTCGAGATAAAGCTTTTGGGCCGGAAAGACTACTGTGGCGTCGCCGGAATGGACGCCGGCGTTTTCGATATGCTCGGAAATAGCGTAGATGAGAATTTGGCCGCCGGCGGCTACACCATCAATTTCGAATTCTTTGGCGTTCTCGATGAATTTAGAAATAACCACCGGGTGATCTGGCGACAGCTGGGCCGCCCGCTGCAAGTAGCCCTCCAGTTCCTTGTGAGAGCGGACAACGTTCATCGCCCCGCCGGACAAAACGTAAGACGGACGGACCAAAACCGGATAGCCAACGCCTCTAGAGAAAGTTTTGGCTTTAGCTAGAGTTGATACTTCGGCCCACTGCGGCTGATCGATTTTGAGCCGGCTAAGCATTTGCGAGAACTTTTGGCGGTTCTCGGCTCTATCAACTGACTCTGGCGACGTGCCCAGAATTTTATAGCCGCACTCGTGCAGCGGTAGGGCTAAGTTATTGGCGATTTGGCCGCCAACCGAAATTATGATTCCGGAAATGTTCTCAAAGTCGGCAATGTCGCGGACCCGTTCTAGTGTTAGCTGTTCAAAATAGAGCCGGTCCGAGCGATCATAGTCGGTCGAAACGGTTTCCGGATTGGAATTAATAATGATGGTCGGTAGATTGTAAACTTGCAACGTCTTGACGGTATTGACAGCGCACCAGTCAAACTCAACTGACGAACCAATCGAGTAGGGACCGGAACCGAGGGTGATGATGGCTTTGCGGGCCATCGGCTTAATATCGTGCTCGCTGCCATGATAGGTCAGATACAAATAATTGGTTTCGGCATCGAACTCGCCGGCCAAAGTATCGATTTGTTTAACGACCGGTAATATGCCCCATTTTTTACGCAAATCTCTGATCGACTCCTCGTCGGTTTTTTGAAAAGCGGCTATGGTTTTATCGGAGAAGCCGAGTTGTTTGGCTTGGCGCAGCCGCACTTGATCGAGCTTTGGATTCTTAAGTTTACGCTCATGCTTGGCGATGCGTTCCAATTGGTAGATGAACCACTTATCGATATTTGTCTTGTTGCTAATTTGGTCTGGCACAATACCGGTCTTTAGGCATTCGTAAATGGAAAATAGGCGAGTGTCAGTTGGCTTAGTAATTTCGACTTTGGGATTTTTGAAATTGAATTTGTGAAAACTTAGACCGTCTGCGCCAATATTCAGCATGCGCACGGCTTTTTGCAAAGCCTCCGGGAAGGAGCGTCCCAGCGCCATAACCTCGCCAACGCTCTTCATTTCCGAGCCGATGTCACGGTCGCTGCTTTTAAGTTTTGATAAATCCCAGCGTGGAATTTTGACCGCCAGATAATCGAGCGCCGGCTCATAAAAAGCTGGCGTCGAGCCGGTTACGGAATTGGTCAGTTCGTCCAAGCGATAACCGAGGGCCAGTTTCATGGCCACATGCGCCAGCGGATAACCTGTAGCTTTGGAAGCCAGCGCGCTGGAGCGGCTCAAGCGGGCGTTGACCTCGATTACTCGGTAATCACCGTTTTTGGGATTAAGCGCAAATTGGATGTTACATTCGCCGATGATGCCCAGCTGCTTGATAGTTTTGAGTGAAATCTCACGCAGACCGTGATATTCATTATTCGTTAGAGTCTGTGAGGGCGCCACCACAATGCTTTCCCCCGTATGGATACCCATCGGGTCAAAGTTCTCCATGTTGCAGACTGTCACACAGTTACCGGCGTGATCGCGCACAACTTCGTATTCAATTTCTTTCCAACCGTTTAAGTATTCTTCGATGAGGACTTGAGGTACCGCCTTTAAAGCCTCGGCTGCTTTTTGTTTGAGCTCGGCGGCCGAGCTGATTTTGCCCGAGCCTAAACCGCCTAGGCTGTAGCCGGAGCGTAGCATTAGAGGATAGCCAATTTTTTGAGCGGCCCGCAGAGCCTGCACCACAGTGTAAACGGCTTGGCTAGTTGGAGTTTTGACGCCAACTTTGGCTAGCTCGACTTTGAAAAGGTCGCGGTCTTCGGTTATCTTGATTGATTTTATTGGGGTGCCCAGAACTTTGACTCGGTATTTTTTAAGCACGCCGGACTCTGTCAATTCCAAGCCGAGATTTAGGGCGGTTTGGCCACCGAAGCTAAGAGCGATAGCGTCTGGTTTTTCGCGCTCAATTATTTTTGAGACCACGTCGGCACGCAGCGGCTGGAAATAAACCCGGTCGGCCATATCGCCGTCGGTCTGGACAGTGGCAATATTGGGATTAACCAAAACCGTTTTGACACCTTCTTCTTTAAGAGCTTTGATGGCCTGTGAACCGGAGTAATCAAATTCGCCGGCCTGGCCGATTTTGAGACCGCCCGAACCGAGTATCAAAACTTTTTTGAATCTTGATAGACTCATGGGTTCCGGTCTCCAAGTTTTTGATCTTCAAAAAACCAATATGCAAAATTACGACATATGTACTTTTTTTGTATATCTGGGTTGAGGCAATACATCATAGCATCTCCCAGAATTTTTGAAATAACCAGGCGCTATCGGTTGGACCAGGCGTGGCTTCGGGATGAAATTGGACGCCGATATATGGCTCGGTTTTATGTTCAATGCCCTCGACTGAATTATCATTAAGGTTTCTATATGTCACTCGCCAGTCATTGGGCAGTGTCTTTTCATCGACGGCGTAGCCGTGATTTTGGCTGGTGATATAACATTTATCGGTCTCGAAATTTTTGACCGGCTGGTTATGGCCGCGGTGGCCAAACTTGAGTTTGTAGGTTTTAGCACCAACCGCCAAAGCCATAAGTTGATTGCCGAGGCAGATGCCGAAAATCGGTTTGTTCTTCTCTAATGAACGCTTGGTAATGGCTATGGTCGGCCGGTAATCGATTGGGTCGCCCGGCCCGTTGGAAATCACCACACCGTCATATTGATCATTCGTATAATCATAGTCCGATGGCACGCGGATGACCGTTACCGGGAACCGAAACAGTGAGCGGAGAATATTTTCTTTGGCACCGCAGTCAACTAAAATAACGGTCTTTTTAGCTCCGGCCTTATAAACTTCTGGTTTGGGAACAGTTATATTTTCTGGCTTATAAATAAAGTGTTTGAGCTGCTTGAGGTTACCGTTGATGACGCCGTTCATGATCCCCTGCACCCGCAAATGTTTGGTTAAGGCTCTGGTATCAACGCCAGAAATAACCGGCACCTTTTGTTCATCCAACCAACTGATTAATGACTGCTGGCTATCGGTGTGAGACCAATCTTGTGATAGCTCACTGACTACCACGCCGGCCACGTGGACTTTTGCCGACTCCCAATTTTTCTGTCTTTGAGCACCATAATTGCCAATCAGCGGATAAGTAAAAACCAGTATTTGGCCGGAGTATGATGGATCGGTCAGCGATTCCACGTAGCCGGTCATGCCGGTATTAAAGACGACCTCGCCAGGTCGTCCTTTTTTTATCTTGCCGGCTACAAAGCCGGCAAAACTTTTGCCGTCAGCCAGGATAAGGTTGCTCATGCCCATATTAAAAAAATACCGCTCCTTGCGGGGCGGTAAACCTCCTTGGTCATAGGCCAATACTTGCGCATGATTTGTAACACGTTGTGACTAAGTTAACAGACAAGCCATTAGAAGGCAAGCCCGGTAGTAGACTTTCGAGCCGGCTCGCAAAGCGAGCCCAGCGCCAAAGGCGAATTCTCGAAAGCTCACTACCGGGCAAGTACACAGATACCGTCATGCCGACGGCTTCTTTGTCTGCGCCTGATTCGACAATTTCATTTGAAGCGAATATATTTCGATGAAGCCTGAAGCGGCATTGACATTAAAGTCATAGCCCTCCTCGTTGGTAAACGAGCTGTGATCTAAGCCAAACGGCGAATTCAATGTCACAACCGTAGCCACGCCTTTGTAAAGCTTTACTCTAACCTGCCCTGTAACTTTTTGATTAACGAAATCGTTAAAGGCATTGATTGCTTTCATGACCGGGTCATACCATAGCGCGCCATAACAAAGATACCCCCACTTAATGTCCATTTGAGCTTTCAACTCGTTTAGTTGTCTGGTGCAGACATATCTTTCTAGGGCTTGATGGGCTTTGACGATGACATGAGCGGCCGGTAGCTCATAGACCCCACCGTTTTTAACGCCGACAAGTCTGTCTTCAAACATATGGACTACGCCGACACCGTGCTTACCAGCAATCATGTTAAGTTTTAAAATTAGCTGGGACAGCCCCATCTTTTTGCCATTAAGCTTTGTTGGGATACCGGAGACAAAATCCAGTTTCACGAACTCCTCTTTGTCTGGCGCATTTTTTGCAAGATTATAGGTCGTCAGGAATTTCTCGACTGGCGAGATAACGCTCGGATCTTCAATCTCCCCGCCTTCCCAAGTCATACCCCACATATTGTCATCAACGCTGTAGGGAAAATCCAAACTAGCCGGCACCGCGATCCCGTTTTTTTTGGCGTACTTAATTTCTTCATTTCTATCCATGGCCCATTCTCGGACTGGCGCCACGATTTTCATTTTTGGATTCAGACTTAATATGTAACCTTCGATCCTGACTTGGTCGTTGCCTTTACCGGTGCAGCCGTGCGCTACAGCGTCAGCCTTTTCCTTCGTGGCAACCTCAACTGCTTTTTTGGCAAGTATTGCTCTGCCGATCGGTGTCGAAAGATGGTAATCCCCCTGGTAGCTAGCGTTAGCTTTAATCCCTTTTGCTAAATATTCGTTGGCAAACTCATCCTTAACATCCAATGTAATGGCTTTTAGGGCACCGAGTTTTAATGCCTTTTGCTTAACTGCTTCTAGATCGTCATGCTGCTGGCCCAAATCAAGCGTCAGAGCAATCACTTCGGCTTTGTAATGATCTTTTATCCACTTTAGCATTACACTCGTATCGAGTCCGCCTGAATAAAGCAGTAGAATTTTTTTAACTTCGCCGACTTTAGCTTCATATGAAGCAACTTTAAAGTAGTTGTTTTTACTTTTCATGTTCATCTCCCAGAAGCTTGCTAATAGTTTCGGCATAGGTGTCCCTTTGAAGCTGCCACCATTCATGGCTCTTCTTAATAGCCGCTGAAATTTCAGTTAAACCAAGATTACCGGTGGCGCCGGCGTGAGTTGCCTCTTTCAATACCTGTTGTTTGGCATAAATCCCAATATTGTTATTCGATCGACTAAGCGTCAGGTAAGCATCCCTAAATGGCAGACCTTTTTCAACTAGCTTAAAAACCGAGTGAGCGGTATAGATTTCCGGCGTGCAGGCCTGTTCCAATACCTCAATATTCGGCTTGATTGACTTGACTACTAGTTGGCATAGTTTGAGAGATTCATGTGTTGTCTCAATAACCTCCATGAATGGTTTCTTGGTTTCGCCAAAGTCTGCGTTATAGCCGGAAGGCAAACCTGCAACCATCGATGCTACGGCTTGTTGTTGGCTCAAAACCTGCTGGGTTCTGGCTCGCAATACTTCCATTATGTCGAGATTCTTTTTTTGAGGCATAATGCTTGAGCCCGTGCAGAGATTTTCGTCAATCGTAAAAAAATTAAACTCACTGGTCGTAAACAGCAACAGGTCTTGAGCAAAGCGAGATAGCGTCATCATAATTTGGGTTAGAGCGGACATAATCGCAAGATGCGACTTACCTCTAGAGGTTTGGGAGTATAGCGAATTGTTCTGGACTTTGGCAAAGCCCAAAAGTTTAGCCGTTAGTTCCCTATCCAGTGGCAGTGGCACACCGTAGGCCGCCGCCGAGCCAAGCGGTGACTGATCGTTATAAATAAAAGTGGATTTACAAAGCTCGAGATCGTCTAATAAGCTTTCGGCAAAGCTGGCCGCCCACATGCCAACTGAAGACGGCATGCCTTTTTGCATATGGGTATAGCCGGGCATTGGCACAAACTCGTACTTTTTGGCAAATGCTACAAATCCTTTGACTAAATTAAAGCTCGCTATAGCAATAGAAAACAAATTTTCTTTGCTGTAGAGTTTAAGGTCCACTAAAACTTGATCGTTCCTACTTCGACCGGTGTGTAATTTTTTACCAGACTCGCCCAGCTTCTCTGTTAAATAATTTTCGAGCTTTGTGTGTACGTCTTCATCACCCAAACCCACAGTCAATTTGCCACTTTTTGCCAGTTTGATAATAGCTAGTAAGCCTTTCTTAAGTTCAGCAAATTCTTCATCACTCAAAATACCAATCTTAGCCAGCATTTGAGCATGGGCAATCGAGCCAAGAGCGTCAAATTTAACTAGCAAATTATCGAGCACGACGTTGTCACCAAAGCAATAAGCCTCGGCTTCATCAACGAGTAAGTAATTTTTATGCCATAATTTTTGCACTAAAAAGCCCCTTTCATTTAGCTAGTCGCTAAAAATCAAGAGGCGATTTTCATGCTCGCGGTACCACTCTTGTTCATTTTGATACTAAAAATCCGCCTCGCGGCGGAACAACTGAAACTAGTATCAAAACCTTATTTCAGAGCTCCGTTGCCGACACTCTTTGTCGTATTTATACGGTGGACTTCCGTCGTAGTTATGATTGGCCGGGGCCTTTCTTTCTTCTACGCAGCTCGTCTATTGCGATAGACTAATAACGCTTTTCCGAACTAAAATTATACATAAGTAATATAGTTTGTCAAGCCCGCAGCAGAAACTAGGTTTTGAGGGCTTGTTTGATGCGTTCGGAGGGCGGCAATTTATTATCTACCTTTTTAAGCGCCTCGGCCGCATCCTGAACCGAAAAACCAAGCGCTACCAGTCCCTGCAGGGCTTCGTCGCCGGGATCAGCCGCGGTCGTCAAAAAATCGGTGGCTTGCTCGGCAGCTTGTAGACCGACTTTGTCTTTCAAGTCCACGACTACGCGTTCGGCGGCTTTTCGGCCTACGCCCTTGGCTTGTGAAATAAATTTGGTGTCGCCACCGGCAATTGCCTGCCGAACGTGACTTAATGAAGCTACGCTTAAGATTGCCAAGGCCATCCTCGGGCCAATGCCTTTGACTGACAGCAGTTGCTCAAATAGTCTTTTTGATTCCTCGGTTCTGAAACCAAACAACTCATAAGCGTTATCGCGGATAGCCTCATGAACATAAAGTTTGGTTTTGGCACCGATCTTCAAGGCCCCGAAATCTTCGAAGCTGACCAGCAAGCCGTAGCCCACACCGCCAACATCCAAAATTACGCTTTGTCCGATTTTTTCTGCAACTAAACCTTCCAGCGTAGCAATCATGCCTATAAGTTTCGCACCGCAGCGACCTGCTGTCCAGCGGAGCTGGCCACTCCGCCACGGCTCTTGGCGCATCACGGCGTCAGACAGCTCCAGTGCTCCTTCAGCGTATGTTCATATACGCCTTTAATCCGCGCTTCGCTGCTTCCTTGTGCCGCATCCAAGTGCGTAAACTTCTAGGCCGGGCGGGATGAGAAAGCGTGTGTGATAGCGCAGGCTAAGGCGTCGGCGCAGTCGTCGGGTTTGGGCACTACTTTTAAGCCCAGCAGAACACGTACCATCTCCTGCATTTGCTTTTTGTCGGCGCGGCCGTAGCCGGTAAGTGCTTGTTTGATCTGCAGCGGCGTGTATTCAGAAATTTCAAGTCCAGCTTGCTTGCCGGCGACTATAGCTACACCGCGGGCTTGGGCAACTGCCATGGCGGTGGTGACGTTTTGGGCAAAGTACAGTTTTTCAACTGCCATATGGTTTGGTTTGGAGCTGGCGATTATGTCGGATAGTTCGTCAAAAATAATGGCTAGACGCTGGGCGTCATCTTCCTTTTGCGGCGTTCTGATAACGCCGCCGTCAACCAGTGACAGCTTGCCGCCTTTGCCAACCTCAATAACCCCAAAACCTAGTAAGCCGGTGCCGGGATCAATGCCGATTATGCGCATATTGATTCTTGATAAGATAGCCAGCTGCTAACAGAGGCAAGCTCCAAAAAATCCAATCAGCGTAGAACTGCCAAGTTTTTAGAACACCGAACAGGTCTGTCGTCCTTAACTTGTTGGAAATTTCTCCGCAAGTTCCATAAATTTTTGTCTGGATGTGGCTTTGGAATGGAAAACCAACACTTAGATTCCCAGGTCCGACATTATACGGAATCCCGGGACAATTCCAACCAATTGGCTCATAGTCAAGGCCGTAATTTGGAGTTTTAAAGTATATTAGTATAGTCATCAAAAGACTGAGCGTGAAAGTAACTAATATAAATTTTTTTAATATTTTCACCAGTTCCATCATAACAACCTGCAGCCTTAGATATTAATGTCCTCCGGGATGTCGAAGTTGGTGTAGGTGTTGGTGACTTCTTCTATGTCTTCCAGGGTATCCATTAGATTGATAACTTTGCGGGCCGTTTCGGCGTCTTCGATTTTGATAATGTTATTAGGTTCATAACCGAGTTGGGCTTCAACTACTTCGACACCACTATCAATCAGCGCCGAGCGGACTTTGGCCAACTCATTGGCGGCGGTGTAAATTACAGTCTCATTTGTTTCCGGCTCTTCATAAATATCATCGGCGCCGGCTTCGATAGCTTGTAGTTGTAGCTGCTCACCAGTACCTCTAAACCGAATAATTCCCTTGTGTGTAAACTGAAAAGCCACACTGCCCGGCTCGGCCATACTGCCACCGTGCTTGGTAAAGGCCAGACGGACTTCTGGATAAGTGCGGTTTTTATTATCGGTGGCGACTTCGACAATCACGGCGATACCGCCCGGGCCATAGCCCTCGTAGGTAATTTCCTCCAGTTGGACGGCCGATTTGTCTTTGACTCTAGCAATGGAGCGCTCGATGTTGCTCATCGGCATATTGGCAGCCTTGGCTTTTTCGATAGCCATGGACAGCGCCGAATTCGAGGTCGGATCTGTTCCGCTACGAGCGGCAATGGCAATTTGATTACCAAGTTTGGTAAAAAGTGCTCCGCGCTTGGCGTCCGTTACGCCTTTTTTTCGTTTGATAGTTGCCCATTTTGAATGTCCGGACACCTCAACTCCTCGCCGCATTAGCCTGCTGTCCGGCATAGATGGGCACGCCGCCAATGCTCTTGGCGTACTGTCTCGTTACTAGTCTGCGGTACTTACTCAATGTATTACTCCATACATTTCGTTCCGTTCCTCGACCGCGCCTAGCATTACGCTCAAGCGAGAAGTTGAGGAATCGGATCAAAACGGATTTACCTCTGTATTGTATCAATTTTCGGATGGTTGTGCTGGCGGTAGGCAGCAGCCGTGAGTAGCAGTACCAAGGCGTAGAAATAAAGCATAGTTGGCGTAGAAATAGAACGATGCAAGAAGATGCCAGGCACGCTAGCCAGCAGTTGCGCGATGTCCAAAATGTAAGTCAAAAGCAGATTAGCGGGCCAGGCTAGCCAGCCAACAATCGGTGTCAGCCACATGCCGGCAGTCGCGGCGACAGCCGCCAACAGCATGGCAAAAGGTATTAACGGCACCACTAAGGCATTGGCTACCAAGCCGACCAACGACAGTTGGCCAAAGCTCATCATAATTAGTGGCAGCGTCATAACCTCGGCCGAAAGTGTTTCAATCACCACCATAGTTAAGTTTTTTGGACGACGTTTAAATCGTTGAGCAACTAGCGGCGCAATAACCAATACCCCGAAGAAAGCCAAGAACGATAGATACCAGCCCAAATCTCCCCAGACATAAAACGGATTGGCCAGTCCTGTAATGGCTGCCGCCAGAGCGATAAGCAGAACCGGTTTGAAGGAACGGCCATAAAACCAGGCCCATAGTCCAAGTACAGCCACAAGCGAGGCTCTAACTATTGAGGCGCTAAAGCCGGTCATCAGCAAAAAACCGGCGATTAGCAGTAGTGAGGCGGCCAAACGTTGGAATTTTGAGCCCAGCTTCAGACGCGATACCGCCCGGATTATGATGGTCAGGTTATAGCCGGATACCGCCACGATATGGACCAAACCGACCATAATCAATTGATTGGTTAGCTCGCTCGGCAAGCTATTTCTTTGGCCGATTAAAATACCCAGACCGAACGAGGCGCTGGGCTCGGGCAAGGCTGTGTACATGCCGGCTTTAAAATTGCGCGTAAAGCTATTCATCCAGCTGCTGTCGGCACCGATTGTTTCCAGTTGAGCGTAAGCAATCCGGGCTTGATTGGCGCCGCGCATCGGATAAAGTTTGCCGGAGATCTGGATGCGGTCACCGCGGTAAACCATCGGCTCGCCAAAACCGCTGATTTTGAAGCTGCCGGCCAGCGGCTGACCATCTGGTGCGAGTCGCACATCTTTAACAGTGAACTCCAGTTGCGAGGCGGTGGAATAAATAGCATCGCTAGAGGCTGTGGCCTGGACGGTCACCTGCTGGCCGTTTAAAGCTTTTATTTGGTCAAGTTTTTGCGAGAATCCATCACCCCGCCAAAGCCCTAAGCTCAAGCCCAACATAATTACTATCAGCAGTGCCGCCCAACTCTTCTTTTTAAGGACTAATAGCGAAGGTATAAACAAGGCCAGCCAAAAAGCTGGCTCGAAGCTGACCCTTTTGGCCAGACCGATGCCAACCAGCACCGCCAGACAGCCCACCGTCAGAAGCGTGGTCCGCCTAAACCGCCTCATAATGCGATAATCATCGCATAGAGCAGCGCAAAAATTAATTGCTTACGTTTTAAGACTATTGAAACTATTCCGTCACTTCTAGCTGACTGCCCGGCCCGGTGTAGTCCCCGCTGACAAGCCCATCTAGTATAAAGACACGAGAGATAAATTCTTCATTATCAGTGCGGCCGTGTTGGATGACCGCTCGAGCGGATCTTAGTCTGAGAGTATGGGGTCGAGTGGCGTAATCGAACTCTACTTTAGAGCCTTCTTCACCGCTGGTACGCAATTCAGTGATGGCTACATTTCCAAGCTGATTTATAATGACTGCACCTTCAAAAGCCTGTCTGGCATTTGGTGCTTCTTCACCAGCAATAAAAAACCCAGGTTTTCTAGCCACAATTTGATTATTATACTTTTTTTCAGTGTTTTTGTCAAAACCAGGGTTAAATTTACGCCAAAAAAATCCTCCACTGAAAAACCTGACACAAGGTCAGGCATTTCAGTGGAGGGCCCGGCGGGTCTCGAGTTATCTTCGTCTGGCTCGATTTCAGTCTCGCCTTCGCTCTAGCTGAGCTCCAAAGGAAAACATAAACAGCCGCTGACTGTTTATGCCCTACGGGTTCGATCCCCCACAAATTCTCCATTGAAAAACCTGACACAAGGTCAGGCATTTCAATGGAGGGCCCGGCGGGTCTCGAACCCGCGACACGCGGCTTAAAAGGCCGCTGCTCTACCAACTGAGCTACGGGCCCGGATTAAAAACGAGCCCCCGAAGGCTCGTCAATCACACCTTAGATTATCTGATTTTCTTCTGAAAAGTCAATTCTACTTGTGGCGCTTGAATGATGGTCTTGAGAAGTTTTTAGACCAAAGTGAAATGAAACTGGCCAAGGCACCAGCTGAGATTAGCCAGGACTGATTATTTTGTAAAAAATTCCAGACCGGTGAATCGAAAGCGTTGGGCGGCAAAGCCGTGCCCAGAAATGGAGCAGTTATTAGCACCATTAGCGCGGCTCCGCAGGCGGCAGCAATGAGACCTAAAATCATTTGAAGTTGACCACGATGCAGTTTGCGAGCCAGCAACAACGTAAGTAGGGCCGGTGCAAAAACCAGTATCAAATTGGTTGAATCCGAGCTGATTGAACTTATGTTTGTCCTATGCAAAAGATTTCCAATATCATCACTAGCTAGACTTACTAAGACAAAACTCGCGCAAATTGAAAAAAAGAAATATACCCCACTGCTCTTTAGAAAATATACGCTGGCGACTGGAATGAAGATTAGGGCTAACAATGTGCCTTCGGTCATGAGCCAATTTTAACATGAGCGTATCTGGCTCTGGCAGCCATGTCCATAATTTTGACATATGTCGTAATTATGGACATGACATTCTCTGATTATCATTAATCAGTTTTCTAGGTGTAAGCGGTCTGTTCTCTGGCTGTTAGAAACTTAGCTGGTTGCCTTCAGTCGAACCAAAGTGATCGGCTTGGCCGGCAGGTATTTCCAAAACATACTTGGCTGGTTTATCGTTGGTAAATGTTTGCGGATAAGTGGATGGTTTGATGTTTAGTTGCTGATCGACTACCTTTTTGTCGGCCGACAGCCAAACAATGTCAATCGCAAAGCGTGTGTCCTTCATCCAAAAACTGTAATGTCCTGGCCGATCAAAGATAAACAGCATTCCCTCGTTCGGGCCGATGCAATCCAAACCGCTAAGGCCCTTTTGTCTTTCAGTCTGACTATCGGCCTTCTGGACAGGGAGGACTTGATTGTTAACTTTAACTGTTTGATCATGCTCTAGGTTGCCGGCGCAGCCGGGGTTACCAACCAAATGTGCCAGGCTCAAGGAAAGTACTAACAGAACAGAAATAATAAAGTAATGAAATTTAGGCACCGACGCGGTCTTTGTGCTGTCGGCGCTTGGCGTTCAGCTCGACATATTCAATTATTTTCTCGGCCACGTTGCGGTCAGTCACTTGCTCAATGCCAAAGCCGGGACTAGAGTTAACCTCCAACACCAGCGGACCCCGTTTACTGCGAATTAAATCGACTCCACAAATGGTTAGACCCATGGCTTTAGCAGCCTTGAGGGCCGCCTTGTGCTCTTCGACGGTCAGTTTAACTACCGTGCCTTCCCCGCCCTGGTGCAAATTAGAGCGGAATTCCTCTTCTAAGTTAATGCTTTGGCGTTTCATGCTAGCGATTACTTTGCCGCCGACAATGAAGGCCCGGATATCGGCACCGGCGGCTTCTTCGATATACTCCTGCAGCAAAATGTTAGTGCCTTCCTCTTCCATAATGTAAAAACCTTGCAGTACCGAACGAGCGGCTTTACGAGTCTCTGCCAAAACTACGCCACGGCCGTGAGTACCGCGCGCCAGTTTGATAATAATTGGTGGACCGTTGAGCTCTTCAACCAACTTTTCGATCTCATCGGCGTTCAGTCTGCCTCTTGAAAAAATCGTCTTTGGTATACCAATCCCGGCACGGGCTAAAAGTTGCGTCGCTCTGAGTTTGTCGCGGGAGCGGACAAGTGCAATCGAGCTGGTGGCCGTAAAGATACCCTGCATTTCAAACTGCCGGACAATGGCCGAGCCGTAACGCGTATAAGACCAGGCAATTCTCGGGATAATAGCGTCGATGTCCTTTAGCAACTCACCATTGTGAAGTACCACCTGGCTATTCTGTTCAATCCGCGCCTCGCAATGAGTATAATTTATAATTTGCACGTTGTGGCCACGCGCAGTAGCCTCCTCTTGTAGCCGCTTGGTGGAGTAATTCTTGGGGCCTTTAGATAGAATTGCTATCTTCATATTGGAATCCTGCCGAGCTCACCATACTTGTTTCCGCGTGTTACATCAACTATAAAGCCATGGCTGCGTAAAAATTTTCGGCCAATTAAGACATCTTTTTTCATAAGCGATCTGTCGGCCAAGCTGATATTTATTTTGTATTGGACGTTTTGGACCTCAACAGTTGTTGGAATAATATAGCGTAGTTGGCTTTGGCCGTTGCTAGAGCGAATCATCCCCATGGTAAAGGTCTGAACAGTATACCTTGAACCTCGTCCTAACGGCCGAAAACGGACGGCTTTTTCGCCGGTCGGCAATTCGATCTCTTCAATTTCGGTAGCATGAATAGCGCCACTGGTGGCGCCGGTGTCAATTTTGGCAATAACGTCGTACAAGCTAAAGTCTGGAAAGCTAATTTTCTCAAATGAGCCAATAACCTTTAATTTTTTCATCGGACGGTTATTATAGTATCATAACGTAAATTAATCAAGTCCTGTTGTCTCCGTTACTCTAGCTGGACTTGCCCATAAAAATCTTCAATCAGTTGATTGGCTGGAGTTAGTTTATCGCGACTATCCAGCACCAAATCTCTGGTATAAATTATGGCCAGCCTGGAGCCAGCCTTAACCTGCGAGCCAAGCGGCACAAATCTTTGAAACAATAGCTCGCTTCGATCAGGGCTCAATTGATAGGTACTTTTGATGAATTCAAGGTCTTGGGGTGAGTAGATTCCGGAGCGCGGCGAAGATTTCAGCTTGCCGTCATGGGTGGAAAGTGAGTGCAGGATTAGCATGCTACCCTCGACTGGCTTTGGATCGACCGCGAGATCATCTATCTGATAATCAGCACCGCCAAGTTCAAGGATATGGAGAAGTAAAAAAGGAATATCTTGGTCGGGCCGATAAAGCATGGTCAAAAGTGGCGTCACGCCAGTTAAACGTTGATTGATTTCCAGCAGATATAGGCGACCGTTTTTATCTATTAGGAAATCCAGGCCGAATATTCCTCGGTAACCACTGTCTGCCAACTTTTTGCCAACGGTTTTAGCAACGACCGCCATAGATTGGTAAATCGGCTCCATAGCGGGCTCATCAGAAATTTGAGCACCGCTAAATTTTTCAGTGGCTAGATTTTGAGGGTTAACCAGTTCCGGAGCGTTAACAATCTGCTTTTGCATCGGACCAATCAGTGTGCCGTATTTGGTGACGCAACACTGTAAGCTCCTCTCGAGGGCTGAGTTGATATATTGAGAGATGACAATTTTAGGATTTTTTGAACCTTGAGACCGATAGACTCTAATAGCCTCGCCCAAGTCAGCCGGCTGACTAACTAAGAATGTTCCTTTACCGCCGCTCATCGTCTCGTGTTGGAGTATCAGTGGTTCGCTACTGCTTTGAATATCAGCCAAGCTCTCAATTTCGGATAGTTTTTTAACTACGAAGGGCGGAAATGGCAGCAGCTTGCCAAACTCTTGCCGGAACAAGGCCTTGTTCTCATAAAACGGGCAGTCTAGATTGGTGCCTAAAAATTTAAGAGCGGCCTTTTGGACCGGCGGTGGAATCTTTAAACTTAGCGGCTTGTATGTCAAAACGTGGCGATTTTTATATTCATCTACCAGCCGTTGCTGAAAATCAGCGTTATTGAGCAGGCTTTGAGTATTTAGTCTCTGTAGTTCAACACCATCATTTGCCAGACTAACTACTGGAGGAGCATTTTTATCAGCTATGTCCCAGCCATAATAGGCCGCGATTTTATAATCACCAAACCACAGTTGTGGTCCCAGTCTGGAAAAAGGACTGACGCCAATGCCCAGCAATTTCAGTGACTTCTTAAAGCTGACTTTCATCAGCTAATTGTAACCTAACTTGGATGCGCAATAAGAGGTGTTAGCCGCTGCCGGCCACTCGGCGGTAAACAAACCAAAAGAAAACAATAATCAGCAGAATGATCATGATGATCATGGGGATGAAGCCGTTTTGGTTATGTTTATGCATTACTCTAATTTTAAACGCCCCTGTATAAAATTCAACAGACTTGATTTTCACTTAACATTATAGTGTAATATCAAATATGACTGGTGAATACTTTTCGGGCAGTGATCCCATTCCCGGGGGCATTTTTGGGTCTCAAATTTATCTAGCAAAGGTAATTGAACTAACGGCTGCCGAAGCTCTCAGACAAATAAATCGAGATCAGCTGACAAACTTGGTAAATCTATCTGCCTTGTACTACGGGCTTGAGCAAAAGATTAAAGAAGGGAAAGAAGTTGGTGCTTTGGTAATGGATATCACCAAGTTTAAGGAGTTGAACGACTCAAGCGGACATCCCGCGGGAAATCTTGTATTAGCGTCTTTTGCCAGATGGTTAGAAACCAAACTCCGACCGGCGGATGATGTAATCGGACGAATCGGGGGTGATGAATTTGCAGCCGGACTGGATCTGACGGCTAGAAGTGATGAGCGCTTTACTAAAGAAGAAAGATTAGAGGCAGTAATTAGACACTTAAATAAAGATATGCCGGGTTTTTTCGCCGAATTACCGCCAGATTTAAGAGAAGCGGCCAAGGCAGCCAATGTATCGGTGGCTATTGGCGGTAGTATTCACAAAGCTGGTGAAAGCGCCGAAGCAGTGATCTTCGAAGCCGATGCAAATATGTACAAAGCTAAGGAGGAGCAACATCAAACTATAGATGAAGTTCTATTGCAAAGTCTGAAACCCGAAGAACAAGTTGCCCTTGAAGGAGCTAAAGAAAAACTTGTCGAAGTTGGTTTTGATATTAATCTACGAACTATGCTTCGTATAATTCAGAGTAGCCGCTAGCGCCAAAGGCCGTGTTTGCCGCCGGTATTTTTGAGTATTAATTTAAAGTTGTTTACTTAGAGCCAAGCTGAGATTAAAGTTAAATTAAAGGTAAAAGCCAATGCAGAAAAACCAAGACCCAAATAGCCCTACGAAAGACGAAAACACCAGTTTTGAGGTAGAAACTCCCCCGGCTGCTCTGCCAAAGGAAGAAAGTCCAACACAGCCAACGGTACTAGAAAAGTTAAAGAATTTCCTGCGTAAATTCCTGAGAAATAAAAAACTGGTGATCGTAGTCTTGACACTAATGGTTTTGGGCGTAGGATCTGGCGTTTACTGGTTTATGACTCAACAGTCTAAAAAACAAGTAACCACTACTCAACAAGCCCAAAATTATAACGTTCAGTCAAGCGCTATACCAAAAACCCAGCTACAGCCGGCCACTATAATCAACGGTAATACATATTTTGATGTGCCCAAAAAATTAGATAACCTTAATTTTTTTAAGAATACGGCCATTTATAGCGAAGTGAAGGCTTCCGATATTACCTATTATCAAGTCGGTACGACCAAAGATAACAAGAAAATACTCATAGTAGTTGTGCCTGGGGGAATTGACAGTTTTATACTTTTTGCTCTCGGTAATGCCGATGGCACATATGACATACTGGCCCAGATGGATAGCTTCATAGCTGATAACCAGGAGAGCTATAAAAAATCATTAGCCGACAACGTAAAAATAAATCTGACTTTTGGGCTTAACGACGCCCCCTTCCCCATCGAGGTAACCATTAATGGCCAAAAACTCAAGTCAACTTGGGAGAATCCATCTATGGCTAATAGCATATTTATGGAGAAAGGTTTGTCCTCTATACGCGGTTCTTTTTACGGCGAGGTTAAAAACGGCTTACCGCAGAAAGTGGCCGACAAAGACGGCCTATCATATTACCGAGTAGTAGTAAAAGACGAATCTACCTTCCAGGTAATTGAAGTCTACGCTACACTAAATCAGTTATTCTCGATGGGATATAATCCGGCTGGTGAGATTGCCGCCGCTAAAGATAATTTGGCCGCCAGTTGGAGTAGTGGTGAAAAAAACAGCAGTAAGTACTTCAGCGGCGGACAAGGTTGTGGCTCACGAGGCTATGTGACTGGGAAGAATATTAGTAAATCGAATTTAATTGCCGTGGGCAAATCACCAAAGGGCCAGACACTATATCAACTATCGACAAGTAGTGCTCTCGCACAGGAATTATTTAGCAAAGATTACTTAAACGGCGATAACCTCAGCGATGACAGCCTGAAAAATCTTAATATTCAACAAATGACTGATAAGCATGCTTATTTTTTAGCCGAAAATGGCTTCAACGAATACCAGCTTTTCCAGCGTGAGGACATGTTTGTAAGAGGTGGTTGTGCTAAACCAGTCATTTATTTATACCCAGAAAAACCAACTAACATATCTGTTCAAGTTGGGGCGGATGTTACTAAGTCCGAACCGCTGTACCCTAAAGGCGGCTGGCAAAACGTTATAGCTTATCCGGATGGCAGCCTAAAATATGAAGGCACTACTTATAAATCACTATTCTGGGAAGGTTATGGTATTGGAGCCTACCCAGAAATTAATAGTGGCACAATTGTTAGATCATCGGCTGCAGTTAATGTTATACGTACCCAGCTTGCCCAACAAGGCCTTAACCAAAACGAAATATCCGACTTCATGGCCTTTTGGACTCCAAAATTACCAAATGACAAACCATACATCCGCATAACTTGGTTTAATACTGGACAGCTGAATCAATTGGCACCGCTCGCCATCAATCCTAGTCCAAGAACAACAATCCGGGTCTTTATGGACTTCGAAGGCTTAGACCGACCTTACAGTCTACATTCCCAAAAACTCCTCGCTCCTAAAAGAGTTGGCTTCACATTAGTAGAATGGGGTGGATTGTTACGAAATGGCCTAAGTAATTAATGCCAAAGGCCGTGTTTGCCGCCGGTATTTTTGAGCTGCTCAAGCAGCTGTTTTTGCTCGGCCGATAGTTTGGTGGGTGTATCAACCAAAATGGTCACGATATGGGCGCCCCTGCCCTGAGCTTTGTCGAAGGGGCGGCCGGAGCCTTGTAGGTGTGGCACGCCGTGTCCGGATAGTTTGAAGTCGGTGCCGGAATTCGTGCCGGCCGGAACGTTCATCTTAATTTTACCATCAGCCGTTTCGACATCAATCTCCGTCCCCAGCGCCGCATCAACCATGCTGATATGTTCGTTGGATAAAATCAGATCACCCTCGCGCGTGAACTGCTTGTGCGGTTTGACCCGGATATTAATATAAAGATCGCCTTTGGGACCATCGGCAATCGCCTCGCCATGTTCCCGCAGGCGAATTGTGGCGCCATCGTCAATGCCGGCTGGAACTTTGAGTTTAATAGTTTGGCGTTGGCGATGCGTGCCTTTGCCTCCACAAACAGTGCAAGACTTTTCGGGGATTTTACCCTTGCCTTTGCAGCTTGGGCAAGGGGCAGCTTGTTGGATATTACCAAAAATCGTACGCATGACGTTAGTAACTTGGCCTGAGCCTTTGCAGGTTTCGCAGGTCTTGAGCTCATAACCTGGCTCTACAGTTGTGCCCTTGCAGTGCTCGCAGGTATTTTCCATATTGAGGTTGAGCTCGGTCTTGGTTCCGAAAACGGCTTGTTCAAAGCTTATTTCGACATCAGTTTCCATATCGCGGCCGCGATTGCGCCGACGGTCAGCCGAGCCAGTGCTACCGCCAAAGAAACTACCGAGAATGTCGCCCAAACCTAGATCGCCAAAGTCAAAATGAAATTCCTGCCCTTGTTTACCCTGAGCGGAGTCGAAGGGCCCAAAACCGCCAAAGCCAAACGGCGAACCTTCGCTAGCGGCGCTGGTGCCGACGCCGGCATGACCGAACTGATCGTAGCGCTGGCGCTTGGAGCTGTCTTTCAAAACTTCGTAGGCTTCATTAACTTCTTTGAATTTTTCCTCGGCGCCGCCACGGTCCGGATGGTGCTCTACCGCCAGCCGCCGATAAGCCTTTTTTATCTCATCGGCCGAAGCGCTCTTGCCGACGCCCAGAACCTCATAGTAGTCACGCTTTGCCATCTTTAATCAATCGATCTTCTTATGCCTTCGACCCTCTTAATATCGAAGGCGCAGAAGTAAACGATCCTGGGCAAGTTTTTTCCAATAACGCCATGTTCGGCTAGCGCTGTCTTCAAGTCGTCAAATTCACCAGGTTCCAAAATGGCGCTTTCTCGTCGGACGGCAAGACCAACAATACCTCTCACCCTCCCGTCAGAAACAGCTTCTACTACCTGCCTGTGGGTTAATCCGTCTTTCTTAGATTCAATCATGTAGTTCATCCTTAAGCCAGACTTCGGCTTTTTTGGAAATTTTAGAAACTGGCACTTCCTCTAAAACAAAGGCGTCGTAGCTATGGAGTTTGGCGACTTCGCGTTCAACTTCATCAAATAAATCCTCACGGCTTTCCATCATCAGCAAAACCTCTTCAATTTTCTCTATTTTACCTTTCCACCAATAGGCGGAACTGGCTGGCATCTGTCTAACGCAAGCAACCAAATGCTTTTCGAGCAAAGTCTTAGCAGTTTTATCTGCTTCTATCTTATCAGCACAGGTTAGCCATAGATGGCAGAATTTCGTCATTCGAGTTCACGCATTTCCTGTTCCAGTATTTTAGTGCGTAGACCATGAGCTGCTAATCTAGCATCAAAGGGTACGGGTGGCTCATGAAACTGAGCAGCGGTAGAAACTGATCTATCAACTA
>MGCV01000016.1 GCA_001790575.1 Candidatus Saccharibacteria bacterium RIFCSPHIGHO2_12_FULL_47_17
AGCCGTGCTAATTTTGACATTTTCCGGCAGGGCCGGCAGCAGGCCGAGGATTGCCACCGAGCCCGAAGAATGACCGACGATCAAATTATCATCGAAGCCCCAGTCGCTACTGAGCAAAAACTTGTTGTAGCGTTCAATATCCGGATTATCGGCGCCCGGCAAATCCGGCACCCAGACCTCATAGCCTAATTTCTCAAGTTCGGTCTTGGTCCATGGAAACCAGCTGTTTTGGCTCGTCGAATTAGTGCCATGTAAAACAACAGCTCTTTTTATCTCCTACTCCCTACTTCGCATATTCAATCGCGCGAGTTTCGCGAATGACGTTCACTTTTATCGTACCCGGATACTGCAAAGTGGACTCAATTTTGTTGGCAATGTCACGAGCCAATTTAATAGCATGCAGATCATCGATCGCTTTCGGTTGAACTATGATACGGATCTCACGTCCGGCGCTAATGGCAAAGGCTTTGTCTACGCCTTCGAAACTGGTGGCCGTATTCTCGAGATCTTTCATTCGTTCAATGAAGTTTTCGGCGCTGATATTGCGGGCACCCGGGCGGGCACCAGAAATGGCATCGCAAATTCGGACAATTAGAGCCTCTAAGGTTGTGGCCTCCATGTCGTCATGATGCTGTTCAGCGGCTTTAGCCACTTCTTCGGGCGCACCGTATTTTCTAAGCATTTCGCCGCTGATGTGATGATGTTTACCCTCCACCTTGTGGGTTAAGGCTTTACCTAGGTCATGCGTCAGGGCGGCGTACTTGGCAATCTTGGCATTAGCGCCCAGCTCCTCGGCCAGCACGCCAGCCAAATGAGCTATTTCAATGCTGTGGCGCAGCACGTTCTGGCCGTAACTGGTTCGGTATTTAAGTTCGCCCAGTAGCTGGAGGATTTCCTTGGGCACGCCAACAATACCAACCTCACGGGCAGCATCCTCACCGGCTCGGACAACTTCCTTCTGAACTTGATTTTGAGCCTTTTCAACTACTTCCTCAATCCGGCCAGGATGAACCCGACCGTCTTTAAGCAGCATCTCCATGGCTTGACGGGCTACCTCGCGGCGCACCGGATCAAAACTGGAAAGCACCACCATGCCCGGTGTTTCATCAACCAAAATGTCCACGCCAGTGGCCCGCTGCAGAGCTTGAATGTTGCGGCCTTCCTTGCCGATAATCCGGCCCTTCATTTCCTCGTCCTCGAGCTTGATGGCGGTAACCGTCCGCTCGGCTGTGACCTCCGAGGCCATGCGCTCCATGGTTGTAGCCAAAATCATGGCCGATTGTTCCTCGGCATTTTCCTTGGCATCATTTTGCAGTTTAGCGACCATACCTTTAAGATCTTCCTTGATGTCGCGCTCGGTCATTTGCATCAGCTTTTCGGCGGCGTCAGCCTTGGTCAGTTTGGCGATTTTTTCAAGTTTTTCCTGCTGCTTGGCGCGGATTTCACGAATCTCATTTTTCAGAGCCTCAACTCCATCTTCGCTCTTACGCAGTCCCTGGCCGCGTTTGTCCAGTTCATCTAATTTTTTATCAAGCGATTCTTGCCGTTCAATGACTTTTTGCTCCAGCTCCTTGAGCTCACTGCGTCTTTTGGTCTCTTCTTTGCGTGCCTCGTCGACACGTTTGTCGGCCTCTTCCTGAGCTTTACTTATCATGGCCTCGGCCTCTTTTTTAGCTTTAGCCAGTTCTTTTTTAGCCTCTTCGGCTGCCATGCCTTGAGTTCGGCGAACGTAGTAATAAGCACCGCCGCCGCCCACTAGAAGACTAGCTATTGCCAGCACAATAGTAAGTACTATCATCACATCCTCCTATTCCGAGCTGCTCGCCTTCAGACGGTCACTATCACTTCTTTAGTCTGGTAGCTCACAGCTATGATCGTTCAAAAATTGATTAAAATTTCGGATTATCCAACCAAACAGAAAATCCTACTAATAATATACGACTCGGCTCAAATATTATCAAACGATTCAGTCATTATTTTTTGGGCTTGGAGATGTTTGCCGGATGGCCGTAGCGCGGCAGCGCGATCTTGTCGTTTTTACCAGCCTGCAAGTCTTTGATGCCGGTTTGGATCCATTTTTGGCCGCTGCGCGCAACTATTGGAACATTCGAAGAGTAGGCCATGGCATTAGCCACTGTTAATCCGATTCGCAGTCCAGTGAAACTGCCCGGCCCTTTAAAGACTACAATTCCCTCTATATCATCCAATGAAAGGACTTGCTTGCCCCGCACTAAATCCCGAGCGGAGTAGTCGGTAAGCGGATTATGGAGCTTCGAGATTTTAGTGCTGGGGTCAAGTATTTGCTGTAATTTTTTGTGGATTGTCGCAGTCAGTTGTCTGTGGGCTCGCCACCTCTCATAAGCAATCTTTTTGGAATCTTTAAAAAGGCCTATTTCGGCTACCGGTTTATCAGTTCTAATCGTCAAAATCATGACCGACTGGCTGTCCATTCTGCTTCCAGTTTTTTAAATAATTTAATTTTGGTTTTGGTATCTGGATATCGAAAAACGATCTGGCGTTCATTCTCACTTGCGGCAACTGGCTTGAATTCAACAGTTAGCCTTTTGGCTGGTAAGACATCCAATACAATGCCACCCCACTCCACCACCGTAATAACCTGGCGCTCCTTGAGTGATTCAACCAATTGGGCGCTCATAATATTGGCCTCGGCCAGTCGGTAAAAATCAAAGTGGTGAATTTTAAGGCCGCCTCGGCCTTTATAAACATTATTTAAAGTAAATGACGGGCTGGTGACAAAGTCCTTACTTCCCAAACCGCGCGCTAAGCCACGTACGAAGGTTGTCTTGCCACCGCCCAAATCGGAGACTAGTTCCACCGTTATTGGTGGCTTGAGTTGCCGACCGAGCAGTAGCCCGAGCCTCTCGGTATCGTCGGAGCTGGTGGAGACGGTTGGCCAAGTCATGACGGTATTCATACATTGCATATGCTACCGCTCCAGCACCTACCCCGGCAAGCACTAACGGATGCAGTTTTGAGGTCTCATTACCAGAGCTTGTCGGATTAGAGGACGTTGAAGCTCCTTTGACTTGACCTGTTGAACTGTTTGATTTGGCAGCCGAAGACGTCTTCTTGGAATTCGAACCGGCACCGGCGGCCGCTGGGCTGTTAATAACGTTGGCCTGGCTTGGAGTCACTGTCTTTGTCCAATACCATTTGCCGTTGGCCAGTGCCCAGCTTTGGCCTTCGGCGGCCGAACTATAACTGTCTGACTGGCTGATGACATTACCCGAAGGATCGAGCAATTTGGCTTGGCTACCGCTGTTGGAAAGAGTTAGATTGGTATCAGCCGAAGAAAAAGTGGTGAACGATTTGGCCGGCAGCATTGTTCCAGTTGGAAAAGTGTAGCTGCGTAAACTGGTGATGCCGGTTTGTAACTTAAAACCGCTTAGATCAAAGGCTACATCATTGGGATTATAAATTTCGACGAATTCATCTTCGCTATCAGTCTGGGGTTCAACCGGGTTCGGCAATAGCTCATTAATAACCGGTGCTTTTAGGCCGTTATTGGCCGATGATCCAGACGGTTCAGTTTCATTAACAAAACTGACCGGTGGCGGATCGCCCGGCAACAGTGGACTGCCAGGATTGATGGGGCCGGGTGTGGACACACCAGATATTACAACATTCAACTGACAGGGGTTGGAAGTATCTTGATCGGCCTTCTGCCACAGATAAGATGTTCCTTCTTGATAGCGGTAGTAGGCATTGTTTGGTGCTGAACTGTTACTTGGCAGGTTTGAAATCATTCCGCTCGCACTGTTTGTGCCGCTGCTCCAGGATACGGCGTCGCCGGCAGTCTGCACCAAGACACCGCCGACTAGGCTGGTTTGGACGACTTCCAAAAATCCGCCGGAATCGGTCAGGCTGATGTTCAATTTGCCGGTGACTGCCGCACCGCAAGTAGCACCACCGTTAGCCGATAGCAGAATTGTTTGACCGCTGCCCAAGTTAGCTGCTGGCAGTTGCTGGGTAGAACTACTCACGCCGGGCGCTAGTGGGTTAACATTATTAAAAACATACAGCCAATGCTTGCTCAGGTCGGTTATGGTTGAGCCAGTGTTGTTATACAGCATTAAAAACTCTGAGCCAGTTATTTTGATTTCGGCCAGGCTTAAACCGGAAGGCACTGCTAGCGCCGGCGGTGTAATGGCCGAAACCTTCGCCGGCCAAACCCAGAAAAGCATAAGAAATAATGTTATATAATATTTCTTCATTAATATCCAATTATCCGCTACAGATATGGCCTGTCAATTGCTCATGCTTATTTTCGGCTACGCTTTCGCTCCGCCTCATAAGACACCCCTTCGCGGTTTCTTATCCTCGCCGGGTGCGGAATGAATCCGACACTCGGGAGATTTTCCGGAGGACAATTAGCTACTTTAGCGCCCAGAATCGGAGTAAAATAATGCTAATGCTTCAGTTGAGCAAATCTCTTACCAATGTACCGATACTTAGCTTGCGTGTGGGCGGACCGATCGCTATAGCGGTTGAGCCAATCATCAATCCGCACAACCTAAAAATATTGGGTTGGTGGTGCAAATCGCCGGGCTCAACTGTCTTGCATGTCTTACTGGTTGAGGATGTCCGCCAAGTTAGCCCAAATGGTTTGGCCATTAATGACGACACGGATTTAACCAACCCCAATGAACTGGTCCGGCATAAAGAGGTCTTGCATACCCACTTTGAACTCATCGGTAAAGACGTCAAAACTAAAAGAGGCAAACTAGGTAAGGTTAGCGATTATTCCTACGACAGCGACAGTATGTTGGTGATAAAGCTTTATGTGGCTCGGCCGCTCACCAAGATTTTTTCGTCCGAGGACACATTGATTATTGACCGCTCCCAAATCATCGAAATCACCGATCACTATATTTTGGTCAAAGACACTGACGTTAAGGTAACCGAGGAGGAGATAGCGCCGGCCGCCGAAGCCGCGCCCGCCGCCTAAATTTAATCTATATCATAAATTAGTTACAGGTATTAGTTAATATGAAAATATGCATAAATGGTACATATGTCAAAATTATGCATATTTATTGGTCCGGTTCATCTTGGCGGAGCTGACCTTTTACTAGGTCCCAACTAAACCCCTGTGCGACTAAATACTGCGCTAATTTTTGGGGATTGCTTTTGTAGCGTGGTAGTTTGCGCTTTTTGGCAATCACAGCCTTTAGGCGATCGGCCTCATCACTGGCTTCTTGGCTCATTATTTCGTCTACTAGTTCCCTGTCGATTCCCTTTTTGAAAAGTTCAGATCGGATGGCTCGGTTACTTTTGCCGCGCCGGCCCAAAAGCTCGACTAGCCATTGGCCGAATTTCTGTTCATCAAGATAGCCTCTGTCTAAAAATTGCTTGATCAAGTCCTGCGTAAGTTCCGGCTCAGCTTTTTTGCGGTACATGTAATCGCGAAATTCGCGGATGGAACGTTGGCGGTTCAAAATCCACTCCAGTGCTCTGGCCCGCAGCTTGCCGTCGGCCGAAATTTTTTTGAGCCGCTTAACATCGGCTTCGTCGAGCTCGTTACCTTGTTTTAATTTCTCGTCCAATAGTTCGTTCAAACTGAGTGAAAAAGCGTACTTGCTATCAACAAACACACTCACCCGCTCCGGATTCTTAACCTGTGACCGTATGGCGGTTATTCTCATTTTTTGGTCACCCTGAGCGGAGTCGAAGGGCTGCTTGATAGCCGTGATTTTCATATGCTCAGTTGTCTTATTAGTAAAATCATTAAAATAGCCAATCCGACTTCTACCCAGATTCCCCAAAGCTTTTCTCTTTCTATGGCTAAGTGAAAACGCATAAGAGGACTAGTAGGTTTATCCCATTTGCCTGTTTTGATTTCTCGGAAGAAGCGATAAATAATACCGATATCTGGCAAAAATGAAGCAAGCATGCATGCCAGTAATATTAAAAGTGATACCTTCCCCGACAAAGTCATCAAAAGTATGGTAGTTGTCAGAACTGTGAAAAAAATATCTGTAAAAACGATGATGCGAAATATTCTCTTCTTGTTTCGATTAAAAACATCCTCTGTACCGTCCCCGAAGTGCGGTATGGCATCCAAAGCAAAATGGGATACAAAAGCAAGAGGTATGGCTACTGCCGGATGGTTAACAGCCAGGGCTATGGTCGCTCCAGTAAGTATATGGTTAGTAGCAGTCATTATCTCTCAATGATTTTATAACCAATCCAGAAGAATAAGGCGCCTAGGGTGTTGGCCAGAAGGTCCCACCAAGTGTCACCGGAAGGAATCTCCCCAAATCCAAGTTCATCGGCCGCGAACTCAAAAAGCTCGTTGGCTACGCCAAGGCCGCTTACCAGAAAGTAAAGGCTTAAAAGTTCAAGCGCCGGGCCAAAATCCAGTCTCAAGTTTTTCTTAATGAATAGCCAGACCAGACCGCTAAAAATTCCGCCACCTATAAAGTGCGTACTGAACTGCGTGTCCTGGCCGTGAATCAAAGGCGTAGGCAAGAAATGAGATATAGAAAACAGCACCCCCGCTATTAGCAATAGTTTTTTTAACACTACTGGCTTTTTTGAAAATCTCTGGGTATATCTGGGCAATAATAGATATACCGCCACCGGAACCGCAGCATAAACTAAATATACGAGCATTATCTAAATCATAACAAAACTACTGTGCATCTGATCGGTGTGAATCTGGAAAAGTCATTTCAATTCCTACTGCTAACGGGCCGCACATAATCAAACGGCCGAGTATAGGTGGAGGATCTTCAAGCCTAGCTTGAGGCTCCGGCGTTTCCTCGGGTGGTATATCCGGCGGTTCAAAACCGACAATCCTGCCGTTGGCGGTACGAGTGGGGTTTCCGGTTTCTCCCTGATAAACATTAATCCAAGGGTCGTTGATTTCTGAACTTCTCAATTTATTCAGCCTTTTCGGCGGCGGTGCGGGTTTCGGCGACAATTTTTTCGAAGACTTTCGGGTTTTCGCGTAGGAATTTTTTGGCGGCTTCACGGCCTTGA
>MGCV01000017.1:0-5298 GCA_001790575.1 Candidatus Saccharibacteria bacterium RIFCSPHIGHO2_12_FULL_47_17
GTCGGTTACGCCGTTGTCGCGAATGGCCGTCCGAATGGCCGGCAAATCCAGCCAGCCAACTCGCCTTGGCCGTCCGGTGGTAGCGCCAAATTCAGCGTCAACTTCGCCACGGCGGCCGCGAATTTTATCAGCCAACCGCTGGTCGGTAATTTCGGTTACAAACGGACCATCACCAACATGCGATGGAACAGCTTTCATTACGCCGTAAACCTTGTCAACATAGTGATGGCTGACTCGCAGTCCATTTAAGGCACCACCGATTGTCGGGTGCGATGAGGTCACGAACGGATACATGCCACCGTCAATGTCCAGCCAAGCAGCTTGGGCACCTTCGGCTAGCACTGATTTACCTTTTGCCAGTTGTTCATTCAAAAGACTGGCTGTGTCAGTGACGTATGGTTTCAACTGCATAGCTTTGGCCAGCCAGCTTTTAGCAGTCTTTTGAGAATCTGCTGCCTTTAATTGATTCAGCTCTTCAACGATCTTTTGTTCGAGTAATTTTGGATTTATTACTAGCAGTTCAGCCCGGACGCCGCTGCGCTCATACTTATCACCCGCCACGTAGGCAATACCGGCCTTGGTACTTCCCTGGGCACCGTCTCCGCCCTCTCTAAGCTCGTCAAGCAGGATATGATGCGGCAATATTAAGTGGGCGGCGTAACTGACGGTTAAGTTTTTCGGACTGATCGATAAGCCCTTGGCCTGAAGGTCGGCAATTTCATCTAGCAGTTTCAGCGGATCGACATACATGCCATTGCCGATAATATTGATAACTTTGGGATAAAGCGCGCCAGATGGCACCTGATGTAGCGATATTTTTTGACCGCCGACCACAATTGTATGACCGGCATTCGGTCCACCATTATAACGAGCGACCACATTGTGAGTAGCCGCTAGTTTGTCACTAAGTCGCCCTTTGCCCTCATCACCGCGCTGAAGGCCCAAAACCACATCAATTTTGCCTTTTTTCATCAACTTTTTCCCTACCGAGTTTAGGCGATCAATAACTCTTTAGCAAGCTTTTAAAACTTGTTTATTGTTTATTGCTGACTGTTGATTGCTCTTTGTTTATGAACCAGAACTTAATCGGTGTCCCAACAAACGGCCAGACTTCGCGTAATTGACGCTCCAGATAGCGTCGATAACTCCAATGTAAAAGCTTAAGATTGGCGCCAAAGATTTTAAAAGACGGCAGCTCGGCATCTTCTTCCTGAACGATATAACGAAGCTTCGGTACTGCTCCGCGCACCCCGGCCGGGTGATGCTGAGCGGTAACTGATGTCAGCCAGCGGTTTAACTCGGTAGTTTTTATTTTCAATTTTCGAACGACGGCTATTTCTAAAACCAGCTCCAAGATCTTAGTCACATTCTGGCCGGAAGCAGCACTGGTAAAAACCAACGGCGCCCAGGGCACAAAGTCGAAGTGGGCGGCAATGGCCGCAGCGATCTGATCCCGTTTGGCCCTATCTTCAAGGGTGTCCCATTTACTAACTACTAAAATCAGACCTTTGCCGGACGACTTAACCATGCCGGCTATTTTTTGATCTAGTTGAACGTTCAATTCGTTGACGTCCATAACCAGCACACAAATATCGGACTGCTCGATAGCGGTTAACGTTCTCAGCAGGCTGAATTTCTCAACGCCAGACTCAATCCGTCCGCGGCGTCGAATGCCTGCTGTGTCAGCTAGTTCAACCTCTTGACCATGATAGTTAAGGCTTAGGCGGTTAACATCACGCGTGGTACCGGCTTGCGGGGCAACCAAGGCTTGTTGTTTAGCCGCCAGCGCATTAAATAGGCTGGATTTACCAACATTTGGCCGGCCCAGTATGGCCAGACTAATCTTATTTTTGGATTGTCTGATAACGGCCGAGGCAAGTTTGGCCGAAAGCTTGTCTAAAAATTCGTCAATACCCAATTTTTGAGTAGTCGATGTACCTATCATGTCCTTTATGCCAAGACGCTGCCAAAGTCCCAAATCAGCTTCCTTCACTTTATCGATTTTATTGATAACTAAAATAACCGGCTTGCTTGACTTGAGAGCCGCAGTGGCTAAGCGGCGATCTTCTTCAACTGGCGGCACATCTGCTTCAACCACTAAAATAATGACATCGGCAGCCGCCGATGTTTCTCTAATTTGATCCTGAATACTTAGCTCAAACTCATCGGCCGGATCTTTCAGCCCAGCTGTGTCTACTAGCCAAAAATCTTTTTTGTCGATCGAAGCTTTTGCCATGATCGAATCACGGGTGGTGCCGGGCTCTCGGGCCACAATCGTTTCGCGCCGGCCCAAAATACTATTGAATAAGCTAGACTTGCCAACATTGGCTCGTCCCACAATAGCTACTACCGATGCTTTTTTGGTCACGTCCGATATTATAACGACTACTTCCTAATCCGCGCACTAAAAAGCCACAAGTCAATACCTGTGGCTCATGGCTTTTAGTGCGCGGATTCCGCTCTCCGGACTTCGCTTGAAAGTCTATCAAACTCGAAAGTTGTATTGAGCTCGTCCTACGAGCTTCACATTCCACCAGGTGCGGTGGGTGGTGAACCGGGCTGCTCTTCAGGCTGTTCGGTTGAACCGCCTTGATCGGCTGGCGGTGAAGCCATTGGTACATCACTTTGCGTGTCGCCCATGTCGTCGCCCGCCGGCGCATCTGAACCACCGGCTGGTGCGTCGCCACCAGCTGGCGCGCCAGCGCCGCCAATGGCATCATCAACTTGCTTGTTCACGGCGTCTTGAGCTTGAGCTGTGCTCATCTGATCGCCAGTTCCAGCATCATCTGCTGGTGGCATGCCGCCAGCGGGCACATCGGCACCGCCGCCAGCTGGTTCGGCCGGAGCCGGATTTTGTGGCTGAGAATTGTCGTCCATTTTTTTCTCGCTTTCTACTTTATTAATTAATTCGTTACTCTGCTCGCTCGGCTGAGTCTTTCCGGCGGCGTCTGCACTGCCACCAAGAATTTCCTTAGCTGTGCGAACGAAATCTTCCAGCGTAACTTGGGATTTCACTAGGTATTTTATCACGCCTAGCTTTTCTCCGCGGGCTCGATCTTCAGCTTGGCCCAAAGCCGTCATCATAATAACTTTGACATCGCCCATGTCGGGCGAGGCCCGCAGCGTCTCCAGCATTTCAAAGCCACTCATTTTTGGCATCATTATATCGAGGATAATTAAATCTGGTTTATCTTTTAAGGCGACAACTAATGCTTCTTCGCCGTCACCGGCTACTGATGTGGTATATCCCTCGGCTTGCAGCCGCATCTCGAAGATTTCACGCAAATTCATGTCATCTTCAACCAGTAGTACTTTAGAACTCATATTTTTATCCTATACGCTTACGCTTAATTTTACCACCCTCGTCATTTTATTAAAGGGGCCGTGATTGATCAGGCCTAATTAGACTAGACTGGGTTCGCTGTAATTCGAGTGCCTTTTGGGGGCTCAAGCGGGGTAGATTGATGAAGAAGGTGCTCCCTTTGCCAAGCTGGCTTTCAACCCAAATTCGGCCTTGATAAAATTCGAGCAGCCGCCGGCAAATATAAAGCCCTAAGCCGGTGCCGCCAATTGTACGCGTCATGGAACTATCGACGCGGTAAAATTTTTGAAAGAGGTGCGGTATGTCTTCTTCCGGTATGCCAGCACCAGTATCAACCACCTGTATTTGGACGACTGCTTCATTGCCGGTAAGGGCTAGCGTGATCGAACCTTCCTGGGTGTATTTAATGGCATTATCAACTAGGTTCTGCAGAACTTCGCGCATTCGGTTGGGGTCGACAAAGACGAAGAATAAGGGCCGGATGACCTTACCACCGCGGACTTCATTTTTGGCGCTAACCAAATATTTTATTTGCAGACCTTTGCTTTGAGCGTTGAATTTAGCGCCATCGGCAATCTGAGCCACAATTTCGCCAATCTCCACGACAGTTGGATAGCTGGCTAATCGCCCATCCTCTGCCTTAGAACTGGTTAGCAGGTCTTGAAAAAGCTCCCCCAAATGTTGGGTGGCGCTGTGAGCTTTATCTAGATAGTTTTTGGCCCGTGGGTCGATGCTACTAATTTTGGGATTGAGGGCCAGCGACAAGTAACCCTCAATCGCGGCGATTGGAGTACGCATTTCGTGACTGGCAGTCGAGATGAACTCACTACGCCTGGCCTCTTCCTCTTTTTCGATGGTGATATCTCTAAAAACGCCCACTACGGCCTGCGGCGGTAAATTCTTGGCCTGGCCGACCGGTGAGACAATCACTGACACCGGAACTAATTTACTACCGCGAGTTGATAAAAAAGCCTTGGAATCTCTAACCGCCTGATTGGTTACCAGGGTTTGGGCAATCGGGTGGTTCTCCCGTGAATAGGGCTCGCCATGCTCATCCACCAGCTGCAAGACGCTATGGTAATCCAAACCGACGGCTTCATGAGCTGGCCAGCCGGTGATTTGCGCCGCCGCTGGATTAAATAAATGGATGACATTGTCAGCCCCGACCATGACCACCCCATCTTCAATGGCGCCCAGTATAAAATCTGAACTTAGCTTTTGATCCAGCTTGCCACTGACCGTAATCTGCTTGGCTGCGGCCGGCTGTTTTTTTCGTTTAAATAACACTACACCCCACCATTATCTGATGCTGCTAATGCTTCCTATTATCTTTAGAAACACTAAAAAATACAATCAAGCCCGGTTTAATAAGAGTTCAAAATAGCGGGTTGAACCAAAGGGTATCTTTTGTTTAACAGTACTCTTGGCGTCCAAGCTGCTGGCATAAGTGATGGTAAACTCACCGTACTGGTGGTTTATTTCGTCCATAGCCTGCGTTAGCCAAACCTCACGGTTTACCTCCTCGAGCAAGCTGACTTGGTTCATATTAGACGGCGCCAGTTTGTAGCAAGAGACCGCTATCAGCCGTACCCAGTCGTGGTGCGGGCGGCGGTTAAATAGCAAGGTGGCCCGCCGATGAACTTCTCCGTTAGAAAAGAACGTGCTTTTAAACATCCTCCGCTCATACCAGGAATCGCCGCTGTCATAAACTAGATAAATGTAGATGCCGCGGGCACAAAGGCCTTTGTAGCGCAGCTTCATGGCCGTGGTTTCGCATAAATAGGCCAGCCGCGAACGCAGTAGCTCGTCCGAAGGCTTCATATCGTCCAACACGTATTGGCGGCCAACAATTTTGATCGACGACTGCCAATCGTCCACTTCCCAGCCGCGTAAGCGTTTGTACCAGTCCTTGCCGCAGATGCTTTTGAAAACCTGGCGGCGCAGCAGATCAACTGGGGCGTCCAGAAACTGCAGTG
>MGCV01000017.1:5339-6913 GCA_001790575.1 Candidatus Saccharibacteria bacterium RIFCSPHIGHO2_12_FULL_47_17
TCGGCAATACCGCTTAAGTCTGTCAGCTCTAGCTTTGATAAAACTGGCCGTAAGTTGCGATGGTCAATCACATCCAGACCGTCTGGTTTATGCAAGGAGGCGGCGGTTTTGGCCAAGAATCGGTTGGTGGCGATGCCGATGTTGCAAGTCATCCAGCAACCGACTTCTTTTTTTAAGCGGTGTTTGATTTCGTAGCCAATCTCTTCCAGCGGCCGCTGGTTGATCATACTAGTACCCTCAAAATTAATGATGCCTTCATCGATACTTTTCATGACGATGTTCGGTGAGTAGCTGCGCATAATATCTACTAAAATTTGGTAGACGTAGTGATATTTTGGCGGATCGGTCTCCAACATGATGAGATCTGGTGCCAGCAGTTTGGCGTCCGAAAAAGTCATGCCAACTTTGACGCCTTTAGCCTTGGCCTCGTAGCTGGCGGCAACTACGCAGGCGTTCTTGGTCAGCCGGTTAGTCACGCCGATCGGTTTACCGCGCAGTAGTGGCCTGGCTTGCTGTTCGACGGTGGCAAAACAGCTGTTCAGGTCAATGTGCATTACCTCCGGGTTAGCCCGATTAATCGGCAGCTCCAGGCTACGCATCGTCACCCTGCCATCTGGCACAGCCAGCTGCACCGGCGACTCTTGGCACATTGCTGCGTTGCCAGCCGCGGTACTCCTTCGACGTATCGCTCATATACGTCTCAGTCCGTTCCTAGCTAGCGCCTTGCACTGCATTCAAGTGCGTAGCCTGGAATTCATCTTTTAGGGGGCCGTAGGCTTGGTCGGCTACATAAACCAACGTCCAAGTAAGCTGCTCGGCATCGAACTCCAACCGGTAGTCGGTATTGCCGTCAGTCATGTCAAAGACATGGATCATGCGCTGACCCTTCTTAGTGGGGTGGCGCAGCCCCTGCTCGCTAAAGATTATAGTTTTGCCGGACCACTCCATTTTCTTCGGATAGCAGCGCAGCCTCTTAATTCCTTGCTTAAAGTAGTAAGCGACGATGCTGACTTCTTTGTTGATTTTAACTACATTTTCCATTTTGTCCTCCTCGCGGCATCACGTCGCATGGCCTGCTGACTGGCAGAGCCAGTCACTCTGCCCTGCTCTTGGCGCATCACTGCGTTATCGGCTCCGGTACTTACTCAACGTATTTCCTTATACGTCTCGTTCTGTTCCTCGCCGCTGCCTTGTGCTGCATCCAAGCGCGAACCGCTTTATCGTTATTTAAATTATAAAAAAGAGAATGACCGTGTCACCTTGGCGACCGGCGAACGGATTGACGAACATCAGCTGGATAAAAACCTTATAACCGTTCGTATAGGCTTCGTAACCAGATGATTTTATTGAGGGACCGGCAGGGACAAATGTTTACCGCCCTAGAGTTAGTCTGTGAGGAGGAATCCGCCTTGGGCGCAAGCCCTCACATGGCTGATTTAATTTTACGCCAACGAGCTTGCGGTTGGCAACAAAAAACTTGCAGATGGTTTACCATGAGCGAGCGAAGCGAGTCGAATGGTGACCCTTACGGGAGTCGAACCCGTGTTACTAGGATGAGAACCTCGTCGGAATCG
>MGCV01000018.1 GCA_001790575.1 Candidatus Saccharibacteria bacterium RIFCSPHIGHO2_12_FULL_47_17
AGGCCGAATACCGAAGTGCTAGAGTTAGTCCACGCAAAGCTTCTGATGTGGCCGCTTTAGTTCGCGGCCGTTCGGTTAATGATGCGCTGACCATACTTGATCATACGCCACGGCGAGCGGCCAGCACCATTAAGAAGGTTATAGTAAGTGCCAAAGCTAATGCTGTTCATAATCATAGCTATAAACCGGATAGTCTATTTATAAGTGAAATTTCTGTTGGGGCTGGTATTCGCTTAAAACGTTACCGGCCAGCTGCCCGCGGCCGAGCCTTACCCTACCAGCATAAAACCAGCCATATTAAAGTCTTGGTAGACGGTGAGAAGCGCCAAGCCAAAACTGATAGAGCCAAAGCGGCAGCCAAGAAGGAGACAGACTGATGGGTCAGAAAGTTAATCCAATCAATATGAGACTGTCTGTTACTAAAGACTGGCGTAGTAAATGGTTTGCCACCAAGCGCGACTATGCCGAATTTTTACGCCAAGACCTGAAGGCTCGCAAACTAATCGAATCAAAGCTTGGCTCTCGAGCAGCCATCAGTAAAGTAGATATTGAACGCTCTCCTAATCTAGTAACTGTTACTTTGCAGACAGCCAAGGCCGGTGTGGTAATCGGACGAGGTGGGACTGGGGCGACTGAGCTTAAAACCGAAATTGAAAAAATCTTTAAGACACCAGTCAGAGTTAACATAGAAGAGATTAAGCGGCCTGAGCTGCAGGCTAAGCTAGTGGCTGAAAATATTGCTCATCAGCTCGAGAAGCGAATAATGTTCCGTCGGGCGATCAAGTCTGCGGCGGCAGCATCGATGCGAGCTGGCGCCAAGGGCGTAAGAATCGAGGTTGCTGGCCGGCTGGGTGGGACAGAGATGAGTCGCCGGGAAAAAGAAGTTCAAGGCAGTGTACCCCTGCATACCATTAGAGCTGATGTTGATTTTGCCAAAGCCAGAGCCTTATATCCGGGCGCCGGCATTATCGGTGTCAAAGTTTGGATATATCGAGGGGAGTTGCAGTAATGCTAATGCCGTCTCGGTCCAAATACCGTAAAGTCCGAAAAGGTCGAATTCATGGCGGCCGGGCAACCACTATTAACGAATTGGCTTACGGGCGCTACGGCTTGATCAGTCTTGATTCGGATCGGATTAGCTCGCGTCAGATTGAGTCAGCCAGGCAGGCCATGACCCGATACATTAAGCGCGGTGGCTCAATTTGGATTCGTATCTTTCCGCATACGCCTGTGACTCGCAAACCACAAGACGTCAAAATGGGTAGCGGCAAAGGAAATCCGGAATTTTTTGTGGCTAAAGTTAAACCAGGCACTGTTTTGTTTGAGATGGACGGCGTAACGCAGGAAAACGCTCGGGAAGCCATGCGTTTGGCCGGCCACAAGCTACCGGTTAAGACTGAATTTCTGATGAAAGAAGTTCAATGATGACCCCGCTTAGAAGTAGCATGTCAAAGACATCTTCTGATTTGTTTAAGACAAATCAGACTTCTAACGGGGTCTATCCCGTTAGAACCTCACCCCTAACCAGTGATAATTCTTGGGCGGTGGTCTCTCTATTGGATGTAAATTCAAAATTAAACTTTAAGATGCAGGCTGAGGTCTAATGGGATGAAAATTGCTGATATTCGCAAACTAGACACCGGGGAGCTAGCCAAAGAAAGCACCAAACTTCGTGAAGAAATTGCTCAGCTAAGACTCAAGCTCTACGCCGGCGAACTGATGAATGTGCGGCTTATCCGGGGAAAACGTCGTGACCTAGCCAGAATGATGACAGTTATGAGTGAACAGTTATCTAAGGAGAGAATCTAATGGCTCGTCTGATTTTAGGAATCGTCTCAAGCGACAAGTCCGATAAAACCATTGTTGTGACTCTGTCCCGGCGCAAAACTCATCCGATCTATAAAAAGCAATACGGCGTCAGTAGAAAAATCATGGCCCATGATGAAAAAAACGAAGCTAAGGTTGGCGATAAAGTTATGATTAGGGAAAGTCGTCCTCTAAGTGCCCGTAAACGGTTTGTTCTAGATAAAATTGTCGAGAAAGCACACCGCGGCTTTGAAGAAGCTGATGCCACAGCTGATGTACCGGAGGAACAGAAGACTGAAGACAGTAGACAGAAGACGGATGAAAAAGCCGAAGATCAAAAAGCTGTGGGCACGAAAAAGAGTACCCAGAAGGTGATAGATGAAAAGCCCCAGCCCAACAAGGTTTCTAAGACAGAGGTCAAAGTTCAAACTAAAAAGGAAAACAAATGATTCAACAACAATCACGTTTGATTGCCGCCGACAATAGCGGTGCTCGCCAACTTCTGTGCATCCGCGTACTCGGCGGTAGTGGTCGCCGCTATGGCCGGGTCGGTGATGTTATTGTGGCGAGTGTTAAAACAGCTAATCCAACCGGTGGTGTCAAGCGTAAAAGTGTTGTCCGAGCTGTGGTGGTGCGGACCCGCTCACCAATCAAACGCAAAGATGGTTCAAGCATTCGATTTGACGATAACGCAGCGGTTCTTTTGGCCGAAGATGACAAGTCTCCACGTGGCACTCGAATTTTTGGGCCAGTACCCAGAGAGCTTCGGCGTAAAGGCTTTACTAAAATTGCATCACTGGCTCCGGAGGTTCTGTAATGACTTATAAGATGCGATTAAAAAAAGGCGATACAGTGATCATCAGAAGTGGCAAATATAAGGGTATTAGTGGCAAAATCATCGAGGTTCACCCAAAGCTCAATAAAGTCACCGTTGAAGGCGTTAATGTTGTTAAGCGGCACTTTAAACCGTCTCGATCTAATCCCCAAGGCGGAGTGGTTGAATTGACTAAACCAATTTGGACTTCAAAAGTAGGCGCCTATGACTCAGCTGCAAAAAAGGCAGCTAGAGTTGGCTATAAGCTAAACAAAGACGGCAGCAAAGTCCGAATTTACAAAACTTCCGGCAAGGAAATCAAGTCATGACCGAGGCGGTTACCAAGACCAAATCACAGACTAAGCCGGCTGAACGGGCCAGACTAATGATTGCATTCCATCAACAGTATGCCAACGAGCTCAAAAACCAACTTGGTCTTAAAAATCTGCACCAGGTTCCTAGATTGGAGAAAATAGTCGTGGGCGTTGGACTAGGCAAAGCTCAAGATGATAAACGACTAATCGAAGTCGCCACCAATACACTCAAAAAAATAAGCGGGCAGATGCCACTACAAACTGTCGCCAAAAAGGCGATTGCCAGCTTTAAACTACGCGAAGGAGCGGTTATCGGCCTGAAAGTTACACTCAGGGGTGAGCGGATGTATGAATTCGCTGATCGTCTGATAAACTTAGTGTTGCCTCGGCTGCGCGATTTTCACGGTCTGAGCAATAAATCATTTGACCGTGAAGGCAATTATAGTCTTGGCCTGCAAGACCAATCGGCTTTTCCAGAATTATCTTACGAGGATACGGCCACGGCCCACGGTCTGCAGGTAGTTTTTCATATTAAGTCCCGCTCCGCCCAGCACTCCAAAGCTCTGCTTGAGAAATTGGGGGCACCCTTTGAGAAGGAGAATGAATGATGTTACACATTAAGCAATTAGTAATTAGCAATCAGAAATTAGCAGCGAATCTATTTCCTAGTTTCTATTTCCTAGTTTCTAGGTTGACTGAAAGGAGCAGCTAATGGCTCAAAAATCTAACTTAGCTCGTGACTTGAAACGCCTGAAGATGATTGACAAATATGCCACCAAACGGGCCCAACTTAAAGCAGTTGGCGATTTCGAAGCTTTGGCTAAACTGCCTCGGAATTCCTCACCGACACGTCGAAAAAACCGCTGTGTGGAAACTGGTCGGCCACGCGGTTATATACGCCTGTTTGGCTTGTCACGCATTGCCTTTCGCGAACACGCCTCCAAAGGCGAGATTCCGGGTGTAACAAAGAGCAGCTGGTAGGAGAAAGACTATGAACACAACTGATCCAATCGCCGACATGTTAACCAGAATTCGCAACGCTATTGCTATTGGCCAAAGCGAGGTTAGCTTGCCACACTCTAAGTTAAAAGAACAGGTCGCTAAAATCCTAGCCGATAGTGGCTTCTTAACTTCCATCAAGACTACTCGGGCCAATAGTCGCAAAGAAATGCAAATTGTCATCAATGACAAAGATAATCCTCCGGTCATTACGCAGATAAATCGCCTCAGCCGGCCCGGTAGACGTCAATATGTATCGGTCGGCAAGATACCAAAGGTTAAAAGCGGACGTGGTATTGTCGTGCTGTCAACTTCCAAAGGCATAATGAGTGGCCCTCAAGCCAAGCAAAAAGGCATTGGCGGTGAATTAATTTGTGAGGTCTATTGAGCATGAGTCGCATTGGCAAACAACCAATAGCTTTACCTGCTGGCGTATCAGTCACGGCAGATAATCAGATGGTTAGTGTTAGCGGGCCAAAAGGCAACCTGACTCAGTCTAGCTTGCCGGGCATTAAAATAGCCTCGCAGGCAGACCAAGTATTGGTGACTAGAGACAGTGATGAACCGTCAACCCGCGCTAAACACGGCCTTATGCGAGCCTTAATTAACAATATGGTTCTAGGGGTCAGCCAGGGCTATGAAAAGAAACTGGAGATAAGTGGCGTTGGTTATCGAGTTCAACAGGTAGGCAGTGAACTAAAATTTGCGCTTGGCTTTTCGCATGAAGTCACATACAAAATCCCAGAGGGCGTCAATGTCACGCTTGAGCAAAACTTCATAACCCTAAGTAGTCCTGACAAACAGCAGATCGGTCAAGTGGCAGCTGAAATAAGATCTTTAAAGAAGCCCGAGCCCTACAAAGGTAAAGGTATTAAGTTTGTCGATGAGCGAATTATCCGCAAAAGCGGTAAAAGTGGTAAAGAGGCTACGGCATAAATTATGGATAGATTGAAACATAAGAAAATCGCAGCAGCCCGCCGGGCGGGCAGAGTCCGAACAACTATTAAAAAATCGGCTGAGCGGCCGCGGCTGAGTATCCACATCAGTAACCGAAATGTCTTGGCCCAAATAATTAACGATCAATCTGGTAAGACATTGATTTATATAACATCGGCCGCTAAAGATGCTCCAAAAGGTAACTTGACCACAAAAGCTACTTGGGTGGGTGAGCAAATAGCGGCCTCGGCCAAAAAAGCTAAGATCGGTCAAGTAGTTTTTGACCGCGGTGACAAGAAGTATCATGGTCGTCTAAAAGCTCTGGCTGATGCCGCCAGGGCCCAAGGAATGGAGTTTTAAATGGTAGATAAAAGAGTTGGTCCCACGACTTTGCCGTCAGATGATAAATCATTCGATGAAAGAGTATTATTCGTCAATCGTGTGGCGCGGGTCGTCAAAGGTGGTCGTCGTTTTCGCTTTCAGGCCTTGGTAGTAGCAGGTGACCATGCCGGCCAAGTTGGTATGGGCGTTAGTAAAGGTGCTGACGTGATGGCTGCCATCACCAAAGCCACTAACACAGCCAAGAAGAATCTACTAAAAGTGCCTATCAGAGGCGGCACTTTGACACATGAGGTTGAGGCCAAAGTCAGCGGCTCTAACATTTTACTTAAACCGGCTGCTCCAGGTACTGGCTTGATTGCCGGCGGGGTGGTTAGAACGGTACTTGAAGTGGCTGGCTATGAGAATGTTTTGAGCAAGTCGCTAGGATCAAACAATAAAGTCAATACCGCTTATGCTACTTTACTGGCTTTGACTAGAATGACAACACCCGACAAGTGGGTTACCCGTAAGAACCAGCAACCCAAAACTAAGCCCAAGAAAAAAGTTGTCAAATGACCCCGATTAGAAGTAGTATGTCAAAAACATCTTCTGATTTGTTCACAAATCAGACTTCTAACGGGGTCTATCCCGTCAGAAACTCACCCCTAGCTAATGATTATTGTCAGACGTTGGCGAACCTTTTAGTTCTCAACGCAAGATTAAACTTTAAGATGCAGGCTGAGGTCTAATGGGATGATGAAATTTCACGAGCTCAAAATCAAGCGGCGCAAAACTGCACGTAGAGTTGGACGTGGAATATCGGCCGGACGTGGTAAAACCGCTGGTCGGGGCACTAAAGGTCAGGGAGCTCGTAAAAGTGGTGGTGTGCGTCCTGGTTTTGAAGGTGGGCAGATGCCAATTTATATGCGTTTACCACACTTAGGGGGTTTCAAAAGCCACCGACCAAAGGCTGAAGTTGTATATACCGGCCAGTTGTCGCTCGTCAAGAAAACAACCATCGATAGTACATCTTTACATGAGGCTGGACTAGTTAGCAGCCCTTTTAACAACGTGAAGCTGATTTTAGGCGGTGAAGTTGCCGGCAAAAAAGAAGTCAAACTTCAAGCCGCTAGCCAAGCTGCTCAAAAGGCCTTAAAAAAAGCCGGCGGTAGCTTTACGGCCGTCGATCGTCTGGCCCGTTCCAAACAATCTCCCAAAAGTGATAAAAAGTAGCTTAAGCTTATCTGATGGTTTGTTATACTTAGTGCCATAAAGAGGGTAATTACTTAAGCCTTGAACTGGAAATTAATTTTCAAATCACTCGGTCACAGCGAAATGCGCAAACGTATTTTAGCCGTGCTGGGTATGTTGTTAGTGTTTCGCATTTTGGCGCACGTACCGGTACCACTATCTGATCCGCAGACCCTTAAACAAGTTTTAGAGAACCTTTACACCCAAACTAACGCCAATCAGCTGCTCGGCTTTCTGGATGTCCTCTCAGGCGGCGCCTTGGCGAATTTCTCCATTTTGCTTGTCGGCCTGGCACCATATATTAATGCTTCCATTATCATGCAGCTGCTGACTCGAGCTATTCCCAAACTGGAAGCCATGAACAAAGAAGGTGAGTTCGGCCGCAAGAAAATTAACCAATATACCCGCATGCTAACCTTCCCGCTGGCCATCGTGCAGTCAATCGGTTTGATCTACCTTATTAGGCAAGCCGCTTCATCGATCGGCGGTCTAGGTGATATTACGGCTAATTCTAGCAGCGGCGAATGGGTATTAATGATTACCGCTCTAACTGGTGGTTCGATGGTCTTGATGTGGTTGGGTGAATTAATAACTGAACGCTCGGTTGGTAATGGTATTTCACTACTGATTACGGTAGGTATTGTAAGTCGCCTGCCAGATTTGATCGTCGAACTAGCCCGATCCACAACTTGGACAAATAATGTAGCGACCGACAAGCTGACAGTGTTGAACCACAATTTTAGCCGCCATGGACTGATTATCGTCGCAGTCATTGCCCTGGCGACAGTTTTTGTTATTTGGGCTGTCGTCAAACTCAACGAGGCCTCTAGGCGCCTAACCGTCAATTATGCCAAACGAGTTCAAGGTAGCCGAACCTATGGCGGCGTCACTACTACCCTACCAGTCAAGTTGATTACCGCCGGTGTTATACCAATCATCTTCGCTGTGGCCTTTTTATCGGTGCCTAGCTTTGCGGGGCAGCTACTGACCCAAGGTCAAGGGGTGGCGTTTGCTGCTCAGAATGTTTGGGAGCGCCTGGGAGTACAACTATCTGAGCTATTTCAAAATCCAACCGCAGCCACATTTGCCGCCGGCGGTTGGAAACCTTGGGTCTATCCATTCACCTATTTCATGTTGGTGTTTGTTTTTACTTATTTTTATACCAGTGTTACTTTCAACTCCAAAGACATAGCCGAAAACCTGCAAAAACAAGGCGGCTTTATCGCTAATGTTCGCTCTGGTAAGCAGACCGAAAAATACTTGAGCAAAATTGTTAACCGCCTAACGCTTTTTGGGGCTATCGCCTTAGGTCTTTTAGCGGTAATGCCGATTATCGGCCAAATCTATTTGAGCCAAAGTATAGCCATCGGTGGAACAAGCATTCTGATTTTGGTATCAGTATCGCTGGAAACATTGCGACAGGTTGAATCTAGAGCTTTAATGATAACTTACGACCAATACGAGCAGCCTGATTACTTTTATGAAGATGCGCCGCCAGGGACCGCTGCCAGACGTCTACGGTTTATTCCACGGCCGAGATGGCGTCGAAAATGAAGCTTGAGTGGAACCTTTTTAAATCACTTTACAAACAGCTACCGTTTTTGATACAATCTTCAGGTTATATTTATGGTCCGTGAAAAAGAGGTAATTGAGTTAGCCGGGACGATTGTAGAAGCTTTACCGGGCACTCAATTTAAAGTTGAACTCGAAAACGGCCATGTAATTATAGCTCACATCGCAGGGCGGATGCGGAAACACTATATCCGTCTGGTGCCCGGCGACCGCGTTAAGGTTGAATTGACACCTTACGATCTGACGAAGGGTCGGATAACCTACCGCGAAAACTAACTAAGTAGTGCCTCAATCAGCACGCTAAGGAGTAATAATCGGCATGAATCCCGTTAGAAATTTCTCTATATTACTAGACAAACGAGAAATGGAAGCGGGATACCCACAGAAAGGATTTCTAACAGGATGAAAGTACGTGCTAGTGTTAAAAAAATTAGCCCCAGCGATATCATCGTTCGTCGTAAGGGCAGAGTCTATGTTATTAATAAAACTAAACCCCGCAATAAACAGAGGCAGGGTTAAATATGGCTCGAATCGCTGGTGTTAATATTCCAGACGAAAAACAGCTTCAGATTGCTCTGACCTACATCTACGGAATAGGACCTAGGCTTAGTCAAGAAATAATTGCTAAAGCCAATATTGATCCGACGCTGAGAGTTAAAAAGTTAAATGATAGTGAGGTTTCGAGGCTTCAGGATATTATAACTTCCGACTATACGATTGAGGGCGAACTGCACAAGAGCGTCACTGCCAATATTAAACGCCTAAAAGATATTAATGCTTATCGCGGGCTACGCCACAGTCTGAATTTACCGACGCGTGGACAACGGACTAAGACTAATGCTCGCACCCGTAGAGGCAAGCGTGTAACGGTTAGTGGTACAGCTAGAAAAGCACCATCCAAGACTTAAGAGGAACTCCTATGGCTAAAGAAGAAGATAATAATAAAGAAGAAGCAGTCGCCATTGATACTACTGTCGCAACTCCGGAGAAACCGAAAGCCGCTCCCAGAAGGAAAAAAATTAAGCGTCAAGTTAGCCACGGCCAAGTTCATATTTTAGCCAGCTTCAATAACACAATCGTCTCGATCACCGACGAGAATGGTCATGTTTTAGCAGCCTCAAGCGCTGGCAGCTGCGGCTTTAGAGGTTCCAAAAAAGGCACTGCTTACGCCGCTCAAGTAGCGGCTGAAAAAGCCCTAGAGGCTGCTAAAACCTTTGGTATTTCTAAAGTCGATGTGATCGTTCAAGGCATCGGCTTGGGGCGTGAATCAGCCATTCGCACACTGTCTGGCCAAAAAATAGCTATCGAAAGTATAAGGGATAAAACCGGCATTCCTCACGGCGGTGCTCGGCCAAGAAAGCCGAAGAGGAACTGATATGGCGCGCGACTTAACTTCTATTGTTAAACGTTCTAGGCGCGAAGGCTACGCCCTTCATCCTAAAGCTCACAAAGTGCTAGTCAAGCGGACGAACGCTCCAGGCACAACCCCAGGATCAACCCGGAGAGCCAAGCCTAGCCAATATGCTCTACAGCTTCGCGAAAAGCAAAAGGTTAAGCGCTTGTATGGTCTGCTGGAAAGACAATTCACCAAGTTGATGAAGGAAGCGGCCCGAACTCGCGGCGAATCCGGCATCACTCTACTAGAATACCTGGAAAGACGTTTGGATAATGTTGTTTATCGTGCTGGTTTTGCCATCAGCCGACGGGCAGCTCGGCAATTGGTAACCCACGGCCATTTTATGCTAAATGAAAAACGAACTGACACTCCGTCAATCAGATTGAAGACCGGTGACCAAATAGTTCTTCGTGAGGCTGCTAAGAAATCTGACTATTTTAAAAGTATCGACGATCTTTCGCCCCCGCCAGCCCTTGTTCCAACCTGGCTAAAAGTCGACCGCCGGAATCTGAAAATCGAAGTTAGTGGCAAGCCGACTCGCGACGACACTGAACCTGATATCAAAGAGCAACTAATAGTTGAATTTTATTCAAGATAAGGAGGTTTTAAGATAATGAGTAAATATATTCACAGCCCTACACTATCCAAGATTGACGATCATGGTCCTAACAGCGCCACATTTGTCATCGAGCCATTGCACACTGGTTATGGCATGACTTTGGGCAATAGCTTACGACGAGTCTTACTGTCGAGCATTTCCGGTGCCGCTGTAACCGGTTTTCGGATTGACGATGTCAGCCACGAATTTACAACTATTTCTGGAATTAAAGAAGATGTAGTGGCCATCATGCTCAACCTCAAAGGTATTAGATTCAAAGTCTTTAGCAACGAACCACAAACTTTGAAAATTTTTAAAAAAGGCAAAGGAAAAGTTACCGCTAAAGATATTCAGCTGAATGCCGACGTCGAAGTAGTTAATCCCAGTCACGTCATCTGCACAATTGACGATGTTAAGGCCTCTTTCAACGCTGAGATCGTGGTGGAGACCGGCCGTGGATACCGCGTGCTTGATGAGCAGGGTGGCAATAAGAAATCAACTGACTTCATTATGATGGATGCTCTTTTCTCACCTGTTCTCCGAGTCCGCTACAAAGTTGAAAATACCCGAGTGGGTCAAATGACTGATCTCGATAAACTACTGATCACGATTAATACCGATGGCAGCCTGACGCCCAGGGAAGCCTTTGAAGAAGCAGCCGCTATTTTAGTCAATCAGTATACGGCTTTAGCTGGACAGACTACGGTTGAGGCCGGCTCCATATTAGCTGAAGAAGCTGGCGAGGAAACTGCTAGCGAAGGCGAAGAGCCAGCCGAGTTAATGACTACAATTGAAGATCTTAACCTAAGCGCCAGGACAACCAATGCCCTGATCAATAACGAAATTCACACTATTAAGGACCTTATTTCACTGTCTGAGGCCGAACTACGAGACTTAAAAGGTTTTGGCAATAAGGCCCTTGATGAAGTTAAAGAAAAACTATCCAGCCTAGAAATCTAGGAGAGCACATGCGGGCAAAAGCTAAATTCGGACGAGAACGCGATGGGCGACGAGCCTTAATCAAATTGTTGGCTGACTCCTTAATCATTAATGAATCCGTACAGACGACTCTGCCAAAGGCCAAACAACTGGTAAGCTACACCGAGCGCCTGATTACTCGGGCCAAGAAAGGCGATTTGCATAGTCGAAGGTTGATCATTCGATCCTTGGCTACCAAAGATGCCGCCCATAAACTAGTTGATGAGATTTCGCCTAAATTGGGCGGACGTTCTAGTGGTTACTTTAGAATCATCAAGGCCGAGACTCGCCGCGGTGATTTAGCTCAATTGGCAAAAGTCAGTTTTGTTGATAATTTAACTGAAATCAAAGCGCCTAAAGCCGAAAAAAAGGCAACTGCTGCCAAAGTGGCGTCCAAAAAGACCGTCGCTAAAGTTGTTAAAAAGCCAGCTGCGAAGACTAAACTAAAAACAAAGGCTCTCAAATGACCCCGATTAGAAGTAGTATGTCAAAGACATCTTCTGATTTGAAGACAAATCAGACTTCTAACGGGGTCTATCCCGTCAGAAACTCACCCCTAGCTAATGATTATTGTCAGACGTTGGCGAACCTTTTAGTTCTCAACGCAAGATTAAACTTTAAGATGCAGGCTGAGGTCTAATGGGATGAAAACTTATAGTGCCAAGCCAAAAGATATTACCAGAAGCTGGTATTTACTCGACGCCTCTACCATGACACTCGGTCGGTTATCAACTGTTGCTGCTAGTCTATTAATTGGCAAAGGCAAGCCGCAATTTACACCTCATATTGACGTTGGTGATTACGTGATCGTAACCAATGCCGTCAAACTAACTGTTACTGGTAATAAAAAAACTGGCAAAGATTACTGGCGTCATAGCGGCTTTCCCGGCGGACTTTATAAGCGTACCTTGACGGAACAAATGACGCGTGATCCGCTTAAAGTAGTTATCAAGTCAGTTCGCGGCATGTTACCAGTTAACAAACTTCGTCCAGCTCGTCTTAAAAGATTAAAAGTCTACGCCGGTACTAATCATGAGCATGTTGGCCAAAAACCGATCGAATACTCAAACCCCCGGGAGACTAAATACAATGGCCGCTAGTTACTTCTATGGTCTTGGCAGGCGCAAAAGTTCAACGGCCCGCGTCAGATTGTCAAATGGAAAAGGTGTATTTTTGATCAATGGCAAGTCCTGGAAGGACTATTTTGCTGACAATAAATACTTACAGTACCATTTACTCAAACCATTTAATGTCTTGGAGCTAGATCCTGAAAAATACGATGTTAGCGTCAAAGTTCAAGGCGGCGGACACCCTAGCCAAACTGGCGCTACCAGCCTCGGTATTGCCAAAGCCTTAATCGAAATGAATCCTGACTTCCACAGTACCCTTAAAAAGGCCGCTCTATTAAGCCGCGACCCGCGTGAGAAAGAACGTAAAAAGTTCGGTCTGCGTGGTGCTCGCAAAAAACAACAATACTCCAAGCGATAAAGTTCCCCATTGCAATAGTATTGAAACATTGCTAAGTTAAGTTCATGGTTACCTACATGATTAGCTACCTCTGGTTTATTCCCAGACCGCTGGCGGCTAGTTCTGTGTGTGCTTAAACAAATTAAATAAATAAAGGACGAACCGCCAACAAGGCGGTTTTTTAGTTTACGGAGTATATATGAGTTTTGATAGAATCGAGGAAAGTGACGTTTTAAAAGGTCTAAGTGATAGAAGACTGGCATGGCCTGGACCCGATCCGCTAAGACAGCCGGGTGTAATCTTACATGCCAAGGAATTTCGAAGACGTCGAATCGATGGGTCAAGACTGAGATCCGTGGGTGAGGGCACGCTTGTCTTAGCCAATTTGGAACCAACTTTCGTACCTGATGCCTAAGGATTTAAGTATGAAAAAGAACCTAAGAAAGTTTTTCTACTGGAAATACACCATGACATGGCGGTACTGCTGAAATTACTTTTAATCATCAAACAGACAACCGCCGCCACGGCGGTTTTTTAAATTTCAAAGGAGATATTATGGAACGGAAAAACGGACCAGAAGATAGAAAAAAACTAACGGTTGAAGAGGCCGCTCTAGCTATGGGCGTGAGTTCAGTTCGTGCGGTAGCGAGGATTGAAAAGGAAATTAGTCAGCTAGAAGCCAACGGCCATATCGTAGACCCGGAAGAGCACACGAGAAGAGTGCTCACACGTGTAGAATAGAGATAATGAAGGAATATGTGTCAAGGTTGCTAAAATATAATTAATGATGGTTTACCATGAGCGAACAGAGTGAGTCGAATGGCTAAGGATGTAATCCTAACCGGGCTTAGGTCCAATGACGAATTCCATATAGGTAACTATCTGGGAGCCATCTTACTTATGGTCGAGCTACAAAGAAAGCATGCGGGTGAGTATCAGCTAAACATGTTCATTCCTGATCTACATAGTTTTACGACGCCAATTGACCACGCCAGTCTCTATGATCAAACTCACCAAAATCTGAAGGTTTTCGTCGCTGCCGGCCTAGATATTGATCAGCCAGATACGTTTATATACCGCCAAAGCTACATACCGGCGCACTCTGAACTGACTTGGATTCTGGATTGTTTTACTGGCTTTGGCGAAATGAGCCGAATGACCGAATTTAAAGATAAAGCTGCTAAGCTTCGCGGATCACAGATGATCGAGGAGGTCTGGAAGGAAGAAGATGTCGCCGGAAGCAGCGACAGGATTTCGGTTGGGTTATTTAACTATCCAGTGTTGATGGCGGCGGACATCTTAATTTACGGTGCCAAGTACGTACCAGTTGGCGAGGACCAAAGACAGCATGTGGAATTTGCTCGTGATTTAGCAATACGTCTGAACAACAAATTTGGTGATCTCTTGGTTGTACCAGCAGACAATAAAGAACAGCTGAAATTCGCCGGCCGGCAAACACCAGTACGCATCCGCAGCTTACGCAATCCCGCCAAAAAAATGAGTAAAAGCATTGATGACCCAGCTGGAACTATCATGCTAAGTGATAAACCAGAGGCAGCTGCCAAAAAAATATTGGCAGCCACCACCGATAATCAAGAAAGGGTGGGCAATCCTGATTTTGAATCCAGGCCAGGTGTAGCAAACCTTGTTCAAATTCTGAGACTGCTTGGCGGGGAAGCCAATGTTGCCGATATGAACTACAAAGACCTTAAAGAGCTAGTAGCCAAAAACGTCAGTCAGTTTCTAGCTAATCTCCAGACCAAACTAACGGCTGTCGATGAAAAAAAATTGATTCAGAAACTGGAAGCCGACGAAGCAGCCATGCGCCAAGTTGCCGGTGCGACACTAGCCAAAGTTCAAAAAGCAGTTGGCCTAAGACCGGCTGCTTAAAAATTTGCGCTCAATGCAAAAGTTGACTGTATCAAATAAAGAGTCCGGCCTGAGGGCCGATATTTTTGTAACTAAGCAAAAATCGAGATTTTCACGCGCTTCTCTAAAAAAATTATTTGACCGCGGCCTGGTGCAAATAAATGGCCATCAAATAAGATCAAGCTACAAATTAAAGACCGGCGATAATATCGAGATTGACACGACGCAACTGACAAAAAAACCACCGTCAATGAAATTGCCAATCATTTACGAAGATGGTGATGTCCTTGTTATTGACAAACCCAGCGGTATTTTGACCCACTCCAAAGGTGTATTGAACATTGAAGCTACCGTAGCCAGCTTCATAAAGCCAAAACTTAATGATAGAACTTTTAGGGGTAATCGAGCCGGCATCGTCCACAGACTAGATAGAGGCACGAGTGGCGTGATTATTACCGCTAAAAACCAAAAAAAACAGCGCTTCCTGCAAAAGCAATTTTCAGCCAGAAAGGTAAAAAAGTATTACATTGCCATTGTTGAAGGTAAACCAAAAGAGCAAGCGGCTATAATCGACGCCCCGATAGCGCGCAATCCCCGCCGGCCTCAGACTTTTAAAGTCTCCGCCCGTGGTCGGCCAGCCAGAACTAGTTATCGAGTACTAAAAACATTACAGAAGGACGATAAAATCTACTCGCTTGTCGAATTTGAACCTGAGACTGGGCGGACTCATCAAATAAGGGTTCATGCCACTTATATCGGCCATTCGATAGTTGGTGATCCAGTTTACGGCAAAGCCGACGGCCAACTGTTGCTACATGCCAAAACTCTAGAGATTAAATTGCCAAATGGCGAATCTAAAAGATTCGTGGCCGAAGTTCCAACTCGATTTACGGAGTTCGTGAAGTGACTGAGTTTGAAAGATTGTTAATGCACATGCAGACATCTCAGCAGATAGAGCTATTTTTAAAAAAACCGCATCATTTTTTACTACTGGCCGGTCCAACCGGTTCGGGCAAACTGACCATCGGTCTTTTAGTCGGTTCTAAATTGCTCAATTTCGGCAGCTATCAAGATATACATAAGTACCCTTTTTTCGATCATATTGTTCGTCCTCATGACAAAAAAGAGATTTCTATTGACGCAGTCAGAGATTTAACCGCTAAATTGAGATTGCGCACAACCGGCCGTAGTCCTGTCAGACGTATCATCCTAATAGAGAATGCCCAACATTTAAGCGAGGAAGCCCAAAATGCTCTTCTAAAAACGCTCGAGGAACCACCGGCTGACAGCATATTTATTTTCACGGTTGATAGCTTATCTAATCTTCTGCCAACCATTGTTTCCCGGGCTCGAATTATCGATGTCCAACCAACTAATCCAGAAGCAGCTGAAAATTTTTTTAATACCAAATTTGATTCTAGGAAAATCGATAACGCTTGGCAGCTCAGTAGAGGAAGGGTAGGGCTAATGCACGCTTTATTGGACGATGGACAGCAACATGAACTCAAGCAAGCTATTGACCACGCTAAATTGTTTTTAGCGCAAGCAAAATACGAAAGGTTGCTAGATAAATCTACGTTGGCGCAAAATAGAGAAAAGCTGGGACTTCTTTTGGACGCTTTACAAATCGTGATACAAGCACTCCAAAAACTAACGGTTCAGAAGCGCAAAAAAGTCAACCCGACTAAATTTATCAAATCACTACAACTTATTCAAAAACTGAAAATGTCTTTAGATGCTAATGCTAACAGCCGGCTAATTTATCTAACACTGTGTCTTGATCTCGAACTTTAGGCACCTCTAATCTGTTATAATAGCGGCAGATGTATTCTGTTCTTTTATTTTGTATTTTTGCCTACATTGTTTTTTATCACGGTGGTAAGTCGGCCAGCTATTTAGTTGATGTTCCTCGCTTAATAGGCGATCGTTTGGGCAAACTTTGGGAAATAGCCCACCATGGTATGCGCGAAAACCGTCTGCTGCGAGCCGAGAAGGCCCTACTTACAATTTTGAAAATCGACGAAAAAAATGCAGCCGCCTATAACCGTCTCGGTATTTTGTATGCTAAGCAACGCGAGTACCGTGATGCCATTGATTGTTTTGAGATCGCCAGCAGTATCGAGCCCAGCGCATCTAGCCTACATAATCTCGGCCTTATCTATTACGAGACCGAAAACTATCCAAAGGCCGCCACTGCCTTTGAGCAAGCCTTAAGATTGGAGGACAATCTAGCGGCCAGACATATTGCTTACGCTAAGGTCCAGGAAAAATTAGGTAATGATAAGCTGATGCTACATGAATTAGAAACCGCCGCTAAAATAGAACCGACGCCAGAGTCCTACAATTTACTATTGAGCGCCTATGAATCACGCGGTATGAATGATGAGGCTACCAAGGTGCGAAAAAGAATAAACCGCATAGCAGACTCGACAGGGCAGCCCAAGAGATTGGTTCGTCCTCGCCGAGTTGTTATTTGACCCCTGTTTTGATAAACTCACTTATGTCTTTTTGCCACCTTAGCTCAGCGGCTAGAGCAACACTTTTGTAAAGTGAAGGTCGTCGGTTCGAATCCGACAGGTGGCTCCAGGTTCAGTTTTGGGAAGTGTTACAATTGCTTTTACGAGCTGGGGTAGCGAAGTGGCCAAACGCATCTGACTGTAAATCAGACGGCTTTATGCCTTCGGGGGTTCGAATCCCTCCCTCAGCACCATATCTATGACTGAAGCTGAGAAATTTAAATCATTAATTGAGAGTTCAGAGCGAACTCTTATAACTTCGCATATTTCGCCGGATCCGGACGCCGTCTGTTCGGTTATGCTTCTAGGCCAGACTTTGAGAAAGAATTTTCCAAACAAGCAAATTCAGATGGCCCTTGAGGAAAATATCCCCCAAGACCTAAGTTTCCTAAAAGGTTATAGCGAAATTAAATTCGGGCCCCTGTTGAAGACAGCCTCTGAGCTTAAACCAGATCTAATTGTAATTGTCGATGCAGCAGACATCTCGCGACTATCTAGAAATCAAAATCAAGAGCTCGAGAGACTGATCCATGACGAGCTTAAGGCTAAAATTGCAGTTGTTGACCATCACCAGGCTGACGATAATTTCAAGATTGATGGCAGGATCGACGTTAACATCATTGAGGACAAGCCAGCCACGGCGCAGCAAATTTATGAACTTTGCTTTGAGCAGTTAAATCTGGCAAAGCCTGATGGTTACGCCGAAACCGCACTGCTTGGCATTCTGCGCGACACCAGCCGCTTTAAATACGATAATTCAGATCATAAAAATACCTTCCGAATTGCCAGCGAGCTTCTTGATGCCGGTGCCAGTATAGAGCAGCTCGAATATAGATTGTCCCGATTTAATAAAGAAGAGCTAATGGTTTTGGCCCATCTATTGGGGAATGTTACTGATAGCAAGCAAGGTTACACCTATAGCTTTATAGATGATCAGTTTGCGTCAGACTGGAAAACAGCGGGCCGACCGGATACAGCTCTAAAAACCGGCTGTGATATTTTTAGCAATCAATACCTTCGGAATCTAAATAGTAACTTCTGGGGATTTGTAATTTATCCAGAGCTTTTAGCAGAAGCAATTTCATACTCAGTGTCTTTTAGAGCGGTGAGCGGCGGAGTTGATGTGGCAGCAATTGCTGCTAGACTCGGTGGTGGTGGACACAAAGAAGCTGCCGGCGCCAAGAACATTCAAGCTAATGATATCTCTGGCGCCATAGAAATTATCAAGAAAGCAATAGCCGAATCGCTGGCAGCGTAGTATTAACTTTAGTAAAATACACACAGCCATCGCCGTCCTAGCTCAGGGGTAGAGCACCTCCATGGTAAGGAGGGGGTCACGGGTTCAAATCCCGTGGACGGCTCCAATTGAATAAGTCTTTGTAATCTGTTAAAATCTCCTGGATATGGCTAAGAAAAGCGATAAACGGAAAATTATTGGTTTGGTTTGCAAGGCTTGTGGCGGCCGACACTACTACACAACCAAGAACACTATGAATGTGCCAGATAAAATTGAGCTACTAAAGTACTGTCCGGTTAAGCGCGTTAGGACCAAGCAGACTGAAACAAAGAAGAATCTCGGCCGCAACGTTGTTCCAGTCCGCCGTTAGGACAACGGTTATAAGATATAATGTAGCTATTACAATTTTGTAAAAACACGCACCAGAGCAGGTTTTTGCAAAATTGAGAGGAGAAGCATAGCATTAGGTTGAAGCTTTTGCAGTCATGCGAAACGAGACTTTTGCGAAAGCTTCGACGAAGGGGTGTAGCTCATCTGGCTAGAGCGTCGGTCTCCAAAACCGAAGGTAGGGGGTTCAAGTCCCTCCACCCCTGCCAATGAGTTTTATGAATATTTGCATTTTTTGCTCGGCTGTCATTTTAGACGAAAAATATATTAAGCCGGCCGAAGAAGTTGCATCCCTAATTGCCAAAGCCGGTCATCATTTGGTTTGGGGCGGTAGCCATGTTGGGACTATGAAGGCAGTGGCCGATACTGTCAGACAGTACGGTGGAAAAATCTACGGAGTATCACTTATGACCTACAAGGACAAAGCCCACAAAACCGCTGATGAAATGATCGTTGCCAAAGATCTCGGTGAACGCAAAGCGGCGATGCTAGAAAAATCAGATGTTCTTATCGCCTTGGCGGGCGGCATCGGTACGCTTGATGAAATCATGCATGTCTTAGAACTCAGGAAACAGGACCACCACAACAAACCAGTAATAATTATTAACAGCGGTGGCTTTTATGACGGACTTTATAATCAGCTTCAAAGAATGAGGAGAGAAGGTTTCATAGTCAAAAAACTAGAGGATTTGATTTATTTTGCTAATACACCCAAAGCCGCCATGGAATATATAAGTCAATTATGATGTTATATTCGAACAATTTTGTTAGTATCAAGTAGATGACCACGATTAGAAGTAGTATGTCAAAGACATCTTCTGATTTGTTTAAAACAAATCAGACTTCTAACGGGGTCTATCCCGTTAGACCTCACCTACTATCTATTGGTTATTTAGGGGCGTTGGAAAACACCGATGGTTTTAACAATAAACTAACTTTAAAATTTAAGGCTGAGGTCTAATCGGGATGACCAAGATCCAGCTGAATAAGCCGATTTTGATATGTTTGTATGGCTTTCCGGGTTCTGGCAAATCCTTTTTTGCTCGGAATCTGGCGAATTACGTTCAGATAGCCCACCTTGACGCTGATCGAATCCGAGGAGAATTATTCAAAACTCCACGGTTTGACGCCCAAGAGAATGCCGTTATTTTTCATTTGATGAACTATCTGGCGGAAACTCTACTTAGCGCTGGAGTAAGTGTAATTTATGACGCTAATGCGCTGAGGATTGGCCAGAGACACCGCCTGCGTCAATTAGCCGCCCACCACCGGGCAGACTATTTATTAGTTTGGCTGCAAATCGACACCGACAGCGCTTACGTGCGAACCCAGCGACGCGATCGACGTACCTATGATGACAAATTCGCTCAACCGCACGTAAAAGAATCGTTTACTCGTCAGCTATCAAACATGCAGAACCCCGGAGATGAGCAATATTTGGTTGTTTCCGGTAAGCATGCCTTTGTTACCCAAAAAAGCGCCTTAATGAACCGGCTTTATCAGATGGGTCTTATTTCATCAGAGACTGTTCAAAAAAATGTCGCCAAACCGGAACTGGTTAACCTCGTTCCTAATCCAACTGGCGGCCGGGTAGATCTAAGTCGTCGAAATATCTCGATCATCTAGCACGAAATGTCTAAAAAGATAGTGAACATTGCGGGCTTAGGTCCGGTTGTAATGAACAAACGCCGGGGCATGAGAAACATTAGGATTGCTGTTATGGCTAACGGAGTGGTGAGAGTAAATCTGCCAAAATGGGCTTCATTTTGGACAGCCGAGCGTTTTGTGAAGAAACATAGCGATTGGATCGTCCGCCAAAAAAGCAAAGTAGAAGTTTTGGTTATCCGGCCGGGCGATAAAATTGGCCGTTTGGCAATTGTTAAGTTCGAACAAAAAGCCGCTAAGCGAACTACCGCCAAAATTTCGGCCGAAACTATCCTTGTTCGATCACCCTTTGCCTGGAGCTCACCGCAAGTTCAAAAGACGCTACATCAGGCTGCTGAACGAAGTCTAAAGATGCAAGCCAAAGTAATACTTCCGGCCCGTACCGAGGTTCTAAGTAAGAGATCCGGACTCAAGTTTAATGAACTGCGAATTCGCAAAATGACCTCGCGTTGGGGCAGTTGCTCGGCCAAAGCTAATATTTCGCTTAGCCTATTTTTAATACAGCTGCCTGATGAATTGATGGACTATGTGATTATGCATGAACTTGTTCACACTAAACATTTAAACCACGGCCGAGCGTTTTGGGGACTAATGCAAAAGTTGTCACCGAACACTAAGACTTTACGTAAGCGTCTACGGCGGATCGGCCCAGCTCTGCGGCCGGTAAACAGATATTGAAAAAAATACCCGATTTTGATAGTATTGACTTTGGACACCTACCATTTAAGGTAGGTTTTTTGATAGGAGAGGCTTGTCCGCCAAACTTTACCTGAAGGATAGGGTAAGTTGTCGGGCGAGAAAAAAGTTACAATGAGCACAGAAAGTTTAGCCGGATAAATGGCTGATATAAAGCCGAGAATTCGCAAGGCGCCCACGGTCCGCGAAACCGTTGAGACAAAGTCGGGTCAAGATCGAGTTCCGAAAGCGCCGAGATTTAAAATTTTATCTAAAGCCGCCAGTGGCCTGACCTTCTTGAAGCCTGTATTCAGAGCTCTTGGAGTAATTCTTCTCCCTATCAAAAAGATTTTGGGTTGGCTGGTGCCACGTTATTTCGTCAATGCCTGGCATGAGGTCAAACAAGTCACTTGGACAACTAGGCGAGAGACTTGGCGGCTGACTTTTGCAGTTTTTTTGTTTGCCCTGATATTTGGTTCGCTAATCGCAGGGGTCGATAAAGTGCTTGATGAGTTCTTTAAGAAAGTAATTTTAAAGTAAATAAGGAAGGTTATGAATAAGCGTTACGATTCAAGCAAGCAATGGTATGCCATTCACACTTATTCTGGTTATGAAGAAAAGGTAGCCGAGAGTATTCGCCAGAGGGCCGAATCGCTTGATATGGGTGACAAGATCTTCCTGGTGCTGGTTCCAAAAGAAAAGATGATTGAGATTAAAAACGGCAAGCGCAAGGTTGTTGAAAAACGAATCTTCCAAGGCTACGTTTTAGTCGAGATGAAATTATCTGAAGATGCTTGGTATATTGTCCGCAACACACCCAACGTTACTGGTTTTGTGGGCACCGGTACCGAACCGACACCACTCGAAGAAGACGAGATCGAAAAAATCATGAAGCGCATGGGTCGCGAGGAACCAAAGCACAAGTTCGATTATCGGGTCGGCGAGGTCGTCAATATTATCGATGGTCCGTTCAAGGGCTTTGACGGCGCTATTAATGAAATTGACGCCCAAAAGGGTAAACTAAAAGTACTGGTTAATATGTTCGGCCGCGAAACACCAGTCGAACTCGACGGTCTACAGGTCAAGCGAGTTTAGGAGTAATTTATGGCTAAGATAGTTAGCGCAAGTTTAAAGATAAAAATCCGGGGCGGTCAAGCTAACGCCGGACCGCCGGTTGGTAGCACGCTTGGGCAATACGGCGTTAATATGATGGATTTCGTAAATCCGTTTAACGAACAAACCAAGGACCGGATGGGCCAAAATCTAACGGTTCATATCAAAATTTATGAAGACCGAACTATGGATTGGCGGATTGTCGGCACACCCACTGATGAACTGATACTGGCAGCTTTAAAAGAGGACAAAGGCTCTGGCGAACCAAATAAGGCCAAGCTGGAAAAGAAACTTAGCCAGACGCAGCTGACTGAAATTGCCCAAGCCAAAGCTGCAGATATGAATACTAAAGATGTTGAGGCTGTTAGAAAAATGGTAGCCGGTACGGCTCGGAGTATGGGGGTAGAGATAGAAATGTAACTAAATTAATGAAGTGGGACCCCGCCCTTTCTGAGAAAGGGCGGGGGCTTGAACCACAAAGGAGTAACGATGGTAGATAAGAAAACGGGCGTAAAACCTAAGCAAGCAAAAAGCGAAAAGCCAAAAGCGAAAAGCCAGGAAAAACCAGCTGTTGAGAAAAAGGCAGAGGTTAAAGCCGACCCAGAGACAGCCACAGCTGCTATTGAAGAAAATGAGGTTGAGGCTAAACCAACTACGAAAGCCGGCAAAAGAAGCCCTAAAGCCCTAAAGGAAGAGCAGGAAAAACAGGCCAAAGAAGAACGAAAAGCCAAAGTGGTTGCCGGTGAAGCCGAAGCCAAGCCCAAGCCTAAACAAAAACCGCCGCGCTCCAAGCTAGAACGTGCCGGCAAGAAATACCGCCAAGTAGCGAAATTGATTGAAAAAGATAAAGTCTATGAACTGGCTGAAGCCATCGAGCTAGCCATTAAAACCAGTCTGGTCAAATTCGACGCTTCGGTGGAGATACATTTTAACCTCAATGTTGACCCCAAAATGGCTGATCAAAATGTTAGGGACATCGTTAATTTGCCGTCTGGAACAGGTAAAACCGTCAGAGTGGCTGTTTTTGCTGAAGAGGAAGAAGCTAAAATAGCCAAAGAGGCTGGTGCTGTCATTACCGGCAGTGATGCTTTATTGGCCAAACTTGACCACGGTGAGCTAGATTTTGATATTTTAATCACAACTTCATCACTCATGCCAAGACTTGGTAAATATGCCAAAATCCTCGGACCGAAAGGGTTGATGCCTAATCCTAAAAGCGGTACCATCACGGCTGATATTGCCGGCGCTGTTAAGGCGGCCAAAACCGGCAAGGTTGAATATCGAGTTGATCAGGCCGGTATTGTCCATCTAGCGATTGGTAAGGTTAGTTTTGGTAAAGACAAGCTTGTGGCCAATGCCGAGGCAGTAGTTGCTAGTGTCAAGACTGCCAAGCCGGCTTCTGTCAAAGGTGCTTACATAGATTCGGTTTACCTATCAACTAGCATGGGACCGTCAATCCGGACGGCCGTTTAGTCAATCTTGCTTATGCTTGCCGACTTTAATCACCATAAGTTAGACTTTTAGTTACTAATAAACCAGGAGTGAAAGTGGGAGTCTACAGCAACCTACAAATCAGGCAAGCCGTGGCCGAAGGTCACATTGTTTGCCGACCTTTTAATCCAAAGCATGTATCCTATGCTAGCTTGGACGTCACGCTCGGCCACTACTACTATCGAACCGAAAAAGTTGGCGACAAAAGGGTCTATAATCCATTCGATAAAAGTGACGTACTTCGCTATTTTGAAGGACCTTATCAAGCCGTAAGACACAAGGATTGGTGCCAGCTTAATGGTGTTCAGTTACTGGCTGGCATCCCAGCCAATCACCTTGTTATCCCGCTTAAACCTGGCGAGCGCCTTTTAGGCCACACTCATGAATTTTTCGGCATAAAACCGCCAGGTGCTTTTGAGCTTAAATCACGTTCCAGCTGGGGACGAAATGGCATTGCTGTTTGTTTTGACGCCGGCTGGGTGGATCCTGGTTATATTAATCGTCTAACGCTTGAAATTTATAACCTCAACCAAAAGGACATCATCCTATTACCAGTTGGTGAGAGAATAGCCCAAGCGGTTTTCCACGAAACCGGACCGGTGGAAGGCAGTTATGGTATTGGTCGTGGCCAAGGTTTTTCTGGCAAATATCAGTCTGGTAGTAATCTCGACAAAATTATAAAGCAGTGGTCGCCAGACCAAATGCTGCCTAAAGCTTACAAAGACTCACGCACTAAACCACCAAAAATTGAAGGCTTAAAAGCCCTTTAAGCTAACTATGAATCACCCGGGGTTATTTATCGTAATCGAAGGTTCCGATGGCGCTGGCAAGTCCACTCAACTTAAATTGACCGAAGGCCGTCTGCTGGCTCTTGGTTATGAAGTTGCCACTGTTAGCTTTCCGCGCTACCGAGCCAAATCAAGCTATTTTATCAGGCAGTATTTAGCCGGCGCCTACGGCCCGGCCTCAGAAATCAGTCCCTACACGGCTTCGCTTTTCTATGCCGTCGATAGATACGAGGCAGCCGCCAAAATCAGAAATGCTTTAAGCGAGGCAAAAATAGTGCTGGCTGATCGTTATGTCGGCTCCAATATGGCGCATCAAGGCTCGAAATTTGCCTCGCACGGCGAAAAACGCGGTTTTTTTATATGGGCAGAAAGTTTGGAATTTGAATTACTCGGCATTCCTCGGCCGGACATTAATATTTATCTTCATCTGCCTACAGACATATCTGTGCAACGGATTAATTCTCGCGCCAAAGAAGCTTCTTTATCGACCGACGAACATGAAAAAGATCACACCCATCTGAAAAATACGGTTGAGACATATGAGCTGCTTTGCAAGTTGTTCCCCAAAGATTTTATTAGGATAAACTGTAGCGCAGCTGGCCGGCAACTGGCCGTGAAGGAAGTCAGCGATAAGTTATGGCAAGTTATAAAACCTCTTTTGCCACCTAATCCGCCGAATAAATCCAGATCACTGACTGTCAAACTGGTATCAGAACATACTACCCAAAGAGGCGATCCCAAAAATCGGACAAAAAACCGTCGTCGGTCAAAGAAAAAATAAAGATGTTGAGAAACAGTCGCGCCTGTGTTAAGATTTCATCTATTGACCGAAGACAGTAGCTTCCCGCCCTTTTAAGTGACAATCAATGGTAAAAGAACGGGATTAATCTGCTACCGAGGTAAAGAAATTTTTTACTGGACTAGTCTTTGGTTTAAAACCAAAGTTTTTTTAATTTTAGCTGAATGAGAGGACACTGTGGCTCGAACTAAGGAATCGAAAAATCAAGTAGTTGATGAGGTTAAAGCGCATCTGGGATCGTCAAAGTTGACGGTGGCGGCCCGATACAGCGGCACAGCTGTCAAAGACATGCAAATTCTTCGGCGTGAAGCCAGCGCTGGCGGTACTAAGATTATGGTTGTCAAAAACCGGCTTTTCAAAAAAGCGCTTACAGACATTGGATTTAATGAGGCTGCCGCAAACATGCCGTTGACCGGACAGCTGATATATGCCTTTAGCGATGCTGATGAAGTCGCGCCAGCCCAAGTGCTGGCCAATTTTGCGAAGACTAATCCGCAAATCGAACTGGTCAGTGGCTTAAACGGTGATGGACAAATTTTAGAGTCCAGCGACTTAACTGCCTTGGCCAGTTTGCCAACCAAGGAGCAACTGCACGCTCAACTGACTGGCACACTTGGCGCACCTTTCAACAATTTCATCAGTGCCTTGGTCGCCAGCAATCGTCGGATATTGTATTTACTCAACGCTAGAGTGCAACAAGCAAGTTAAATTAACTAAAGGAGAAGGAGAATAATATGGTAAATAGCGAAAATGATAACGAACAAAAAGAAGATGCAAAAGCGCAGACTCATGAAAAGGATAAGACAGAACAAAACCCCGAACCGGCGGAAAAGGCGGCCGAAGCCCCAACCGAAGTCTCAAAAGAAGAGACTAAATCTGAGCCGAAGGCTGAGCCTGAAAGTAAACCGGCAAAGCCAAAAGCCCAAATTCCTAAAGAGTTTGAATCGCTTATCAAAGAACTCGATAAGATGACTGCTTTAGAGGTAAGTAAGTTTGTTAAAGTCTTGGAAGAGCATTGGGGTGTTAGTGCAGCCGCACCAGCAGTGGCGGTGGCTGGTCCAGCAGCCGGCGCTGAAGGTGCGGCGCCAGTCTCTGAAGAAAAAAGTGAGTATGATGTAATACTCAAAGATCCCGGCGCCCAGAAAGTAGCCGTCATCAAAGCCGTTAAGGACGTAACTGGCCTCGGTTTAGGCGAAGCCAAAGCCATCGTTGATGGTGCACCAAAGGCCGTTAAAGAAAAAGTTAAGAAGGATGAAGCCGAGGAGGCTAAGAAAACTTTGGAAGAGGCCGGCGCAACAGTCGAACTAGCCTAACTATCAGCTTGCTGGCCAAAAATATCCGGAGGTTTATATAGCTTCGGATATTTTTTATGTCCAATATTCAAAATTCATCTAACCGATTGGGGGCACGAGTAAAAAAATTATCCACAATATGCGACTTGACACTTTGACGCATCTAAACACCTATGGTACGATTGCTCGGAGAAGTCTTAAGTTCAAACAAATACCTGAATACAAGACTTGGGTAGGATAAACAAAATGGCAGACATACCAGAAAAACAAGTAAAACGCCTAAAAGCTTTAATCGTCGAGGCCGAAACCTCTCTAGCAGCCGCCAAAGAGCTGTTAGTGAGTCTGGTTGGCGATGATAAGGTATTGACTGAAAAAGTCAAAGACGCGGCGCTTGGTAAAGTCATTGAGGGCGTTTTTGATGGTCAAACCATGGTCGGTTCTGATGGTAAAACTTATCCAGTGCCTGCCAACTATGCTAGTAAGTCTAAGTTAGTCCAAGGCGACATTCTTAAACTTACCATCGGCGATGATGGGTCTTTTATGTATAAGCAAATTGGTCCGATTCCTCGTAAACAGTTGGTTGGTATCTTGTCTCAAAAAGATGGGCATTACTTTGTCGATGTTGGCAAAAAACAGTATCGAGTGCTTCTGGCCAGCGTGACTTACTTTAAGGCCAAACCAAGCGATCAGGTGAGTGTTAATGTACCGGCTGATGACAGTGTCAACGTCGAATGGGCCGCTTTGGAAGCCGCACTTTAGGTCGGGCTACAACATTTCCTATTTAGAAAGAAACACAACAGTCTTTGTAGCCCAAGAAAGCTATAATATAGGTAGCGATGGGGCAGGCCTTATATCGGAAATATCGACCGCGTAAATTCTCACAAATTGTCGGCCAAGATGCAATTGTTGACACGCTAATCAAGGCAATTAAATCTGGTCGTATTAGCCATGCTTATTTATTTAGTGGTCCGAGAGGCGTCGGCAAGACTAGTGTAGCCCGAATTCTAGCCCACGAGGTTAATAAATTACCTTATACCGATGAGGCTATACATTTAGACATCATTGAAATTGATGCTGCTAGCAACCGCCGCATAGATGAAGTCAGGAATTTACGCGATAAGATTCATATCGTCCCAACGGCCGCCAAGTTTAAGGTTTATATCATCGATGAAGTTCACATGTTAACTAAAGAAGCCTTTAACGCTCTTTTAAAGACCCTGGAGGAACCGCCAACCCATTGCATCTTTATCCTGGCCACAACTGAGCCGCATAAATTACCCGAAACAATTGTCAGTCGCACCCAGCAATTTAGCTTTAAACCGGTTGGCGTGGTGGTAGCGACCGATCATATTAATCACATTGCCAAAACCGAAAAAATTGATGTCGAGCCAGAAGCGTTAGAGTTATTGGCCGAATTTGGTGAAGGTAGTTTCCGCGATAGTATCAGCCTACTTGATCAAGTCAGCGGCCTTAGCGGCAAAATAACAGCTGATAGGCTACGTGACCTGCTCGGTTTGCCAACTCGGCAGCTAGTAGAGCAGTTTAAAAAAGCAACTGCCGGCGGTAATTTGAGCGAGATTTTAAAACTAGCAGGCGACTTTCGCGATCAAGCTGTCAATCCGGTTTACATTGCTAAACAACTAGCCAGATCGCTCCGCGATGATTTGATAGACGCCAAGCCAGATTATGCCCTTTGGCTAACAGAATTTTTGAAACAGTTGAGCGAGGTTTCGGCCTTTAAGCAACCAGCCGAAAAATTAGAAATAGTTTTGCTAGAGGCTACAGTCAAATCTCCGGCCTATAAACAATCAGGGCAGCACGTAGCTCAAACAATCGACAATGCAAATACAGCAGAAGCGCGCTCTGAACCCACACATCCAAAAAAATCAACAGCAAAAGCAAACGGCCACCGAAACTTAAAGGGTCATTTCTCGCTAGAGCTTTGGCCTAATGTCCTAGCTGCCGTCAAAGACCAAGCTGGCCCGTTACATTCAGCACTCCGTTTGGCAGCACCAGATTATGAAGATGGTGTATTGAAACTAGGCTTTAGCTTTCCGTTGCACCGCAATAAAGCCAAAAAGGCCGAAAATCTCCAACTGCTTGGTCAAATTATTCGCCGTCTTAGCGGCGAGAACGTTATGATCGATTGCGTAGTTGATAAAAATAAACCGCTCAAAATTACCTTAGCTGATGGCAGTAGACATCCGCCACCTGCTAATGAGCTTCAAACCATAAGCAATATTTTCGGCCCGTCCGAAATGCTAGAATCATAAAAATGGGTAAGACGCAGATTAGCGAACCACAAAGCTCTGATGCTGAAGCTAGCTTGCTTGGCGGTTTGATAATTGATAGTGATGCCTTTATTAAAATTGCCGACTCGCTTAAAGACGAGGATTTTTTTAACGAGCAGCATAGACGGATTTTTAGTTCGATGCGAAAATTATTTGATAAACACCGACCAATAGATATCCTCACTCTATCTGAACAGTTAAAAAGTAGCGGTGAACTTGAAGACGTTGGTGGGGCTGGCTATTTGACGGAGTTAACCAATTTTGTGCCAACCGCTTCGCATGTTGAACACTACGCTGAAATCATAGCCGAAAAGTCAATTCGCCGCCGCTTGATCGAGGCTTCAGAGAAAATTGCAGAAATTGGTCAGCAAGAAGGTAAAGGTTTACAAGAACTAATTGAAGAGGCTGAAGCTCGGCTGTTTGAAGTCAGCCAGCGTAGCGTTAAACAGGATATAACCTCTTTAGAATCGATTTTAGGCGAGAGCTTTGATCGCCTAGATGACTTGCATCGCCACAAAGGACGGATCAGAGGCCTGCCAACTGGTCTGCGTGATCTGGATAAATTACTAGCCGGCTTGCAACGGTCTGACTTGGATGTTATCGCCGCCCGTCCTTCAATGGGTAAAACTGCACTGATGCTTAATATAGCACTCAATATTGCCACCAAAACCGAGCAGGGAACCGTGTTGTACTTCTCTTTAGAGATGAGTAAGGAGCAACTGGTAGATAGACTACTGGCAGCTGAAGCTGGTGTTGATGCCTGGAAACTACGGACCGGCGATGGTTTAACAGATGCAGATTTTGAGAAGCTAAGTTCAGCTATGGGCGCCTTGGCCGAAGCGCCGATCTTTATTGATGATACTTCAGGTATTACCGTTACCGATCTTCGAACTAAGGCTCGACGCCTACATCATCAGCACCCGCTGGCTGTAATTATGGTTGATTACCTTCAGCTGATGAGCGGCGGCTCACGCTTTGCAACAGTCGCCAACCGCGTTCAGGAGATTTCTGAGATCAGCCGCAGCCTGAAAATCCTGGCTCGTGAGCTTAACCTGCCGGTGGTAGCTGCCAGCCAGCTCAGCCGGTCGGTCGAAAGTCGCTCTCCCCAAATACCACAGTTGGCTGACCTGCGTGAATCCGGCTCAATTGAACAAGATGCTGATATAGTCATCTTTTTGTATCGTGAAGAGTACTACAATCCGGACACTGAACGTCAAAACATTATGGATCTAATGGTCAAAAAACACCGCAATGGCCCGGTTGATAATCTGGAAGTTTACTTCGACCGAGTTAGGCAACAGATTCGCGATCTTGATACAAGACACGAAGAACCCTTCGAAACATAACACATCCACACTTGGCTCATCGCTGCGTCAGTAACTGCAGTACTCCTTCTCTGTATGTCACTATACAGTTCAGTCCGTTTCTCGTTGCTTCCTTGTGCTGCATCCAAGTCTGAACGTGTGCAATACAATAGATATCCTTTGATATAGTAATATCATGCTTAATCGCTTAAGGTGGCTAACGGCGAGACTTAATTTTAAAGTTATTCTGTTTTCGATCATTGGAATTGGCCTTTACTATCTTTTATATATATGGCGACTTGGTTCTCTGACGCCAGGCTTAAGCCCAGTTGAGGCTGCCGCGGCAGCTGACAGTACCACAATAGATCAAATTGTAGATAACCCTCTTTACGCGCCACATAAGATTGTCCAATTTGGCTTGCAATCTGTGCTTGGTATCTCTCCATTAAGTCTGCGCCTAGCCTCCGCAATATTTATCGTTATATTTATTGTCTACTTCTATCTCTTGGTCATTAAGTGGTTCGGTAAATTAATTGGCCTGACTGCCACGGTTTTACTGGCCTCACTGCCTTGGACAATTATTATAGCGCGCGACGCTACTCCATCAGTCCTCCTGCTGGCGCCGATTGCTGTTTTCGGCAGTTATTATTGGTTAGCTAGAACTTCGAAGCGAATTACTTTGGCCTGGTTGTTACTGTCTGTAGTTGTCGGCCTGAGCCTGTATATACCAGGTATGCTTTGGATTATATTGGTGGCCTCCTTAGTAGGTCGTAAGCTTATTTGGTTTAATCTCAAACGCATCAACAAATTTGTTTTAACCTTAAGTATTTTATTATTTCTTCTAGTAGGAACGCCGCTAGCTTACGGCATCTGGTATAACCCCGATTTACTAAAACAGATCGCTCTAATCCCTAATGACTGGCCCTCGCTATTAGATTTTGTCAAAAACACTGGTTGGTCCTTGGCGGCCTTTTTTTTACGAGCCCGTGAACACTTTCAATATCTAATTGGTACAATACCCATCCTGAGTGTATTGATATCGGTTATGGTTCTATTCGGTGTCTATGCTATGAATGTTTCGGCTCGCCAGAAGCTGCTTCTGATGGCTAGCCTAGCTGCATTTAGCATAGTTACGGCTGGACTAAACGATAGCTTAATTTATCTGACATTGGCCTTGCCAGCACTGGTTGTTATCGCAGCTGCCGGACTGCGTTTTTTATTTCTGGAGTGGCAGAGTATTTTTCCCCGCAATCCGATCCCCAAGAATTTTGCTTATCTGTTAATATTGTCGCTGGCTCTGATTCACATTATTTACGGTGCTAGCTACGGCTTGGCGGCATGGCCAAATACACCTGAAACTCGATCGGTTTACATGATAAAATAACACACCATTTGCACCGTGCTTCATCAAGCCGAGCAAAGCTCGCCTTGCATAAAGCGCTCTTGGCACATTGTGGCGTCAGCTGCCTGCGGTATTCGCTCAATCTATGTCTGTATACGGTTCGCTCATCCTCGTTGCTTCCTAGCACTGCATCCAAGTGCAAATCGTGTGCTAAACTTTAAATTGATAAAGACAGAGGAGTTATTGTGACTAGATTTGATCAGGCCAAGTTACTTATGAAGGCCCGTAAACTTCAGAAGGAGTTGCAAAAGGAAATTATTACGATTGAAAAGGGTGATGGAGCGGTCCGCGTCGAAATTAGTGGTGAGCAAAAAATAAAGAAAATTCGCATCGATCCGCAGGTTGTTGATTTGGATGATATTAGCCAGCTGGAGATGTGGTTGGAGGAAGCTGTTAAAGAGGCTATTTCTAGGAGCCAGCAACTGGCAGCCGAAAAAATGAAGCCCATGATGGGAGCGCTAAGTAACCTTGGACTCTAAATTAAGGCCATGAAGAGGGTAATTCCTCAGCCGCTAGCCAATCTAATCGAGGCTATTGGCCAGCTGCCAGGCGTCGGGCCCCGCACGGCCGAGCGTTATGCCTACTGGCTGCTACGAGCCGATCCGTCTAGATCGACCTTGCTGGCTAAGACAATCAAAGATCTCCACACCTCGGTTAGTTACTGTCCGAAAACCTTTGCCTTAATCGAGGCTGGCCAAAAAATAAGTCCACTTTATACCGACCCCAAACGTGATAAGCAAGTTGTGGCCGTTGTAGCTGATCCTTTCGACATCGTAGCCCTTGAAAAAACCGGCACTTTTTTTGGTACCTACCATGTGCTCGGCGGTCTAGTCTCACCGATTGAAGGCATTGGCCCAGACCAACTTCGGATTAAAGAACTGCTTGTTCGACTAGATGAAGACAAGGTCAAGGAACTAATTTTGGCTACTAATGCCAGTGTAGAAGGTGAAAGCACGGCTTTACTGATTACTCAAGAAGTTGGTAAGCGCAAACTTAAAATTACCCGTTTGGCCCGCGGGCTACCGGTTGGTTTAGATTTAGAATACGCCGATCAAATAACTCTAACTAGAGCTTTGGAAGGCCGCCAAATTGTCTAGGAACAAGAAGGTTGGAAGTTTCAAGTTTAGATATTAGAGCTCAGAGCTTATACTTCTAATGTATGTCTAAAGAAGTAGATCAGATTCGCAAAATTATCGATCCAGCAGACCACATCGTGATTATTCAAGCCGATAACCCTGATGCTGACAGTCTGGCCAGTTCTTTGGCGCTAGAGGACATATTGACAGATCAAGGCAAGCAAGTAAGCCTTTATTGCGGCGTCGATCTACCAACCTATCTACATTATCTACCAGGTTGGGGGAGAGTTGTCAGTAAACTGCCAAAACAATTCGACGCAGGGATTATTGTCGATACCGCCAGCCAAAAACTGCTGGAACAACTTGACAGGCAAGGCGCCAAAGGCTGGTTGGCTAGCCGACCGGTAGTGGTGCTGGATCATCATTCAACTGAACCTGATATCAACTTTGCCAAAATCATTTACCGGCCACCGGCAGTCGCAACCGGTGAGATTATTTATGAACTGGCTCAGAGCTTTGGCTGGCAACTTAGTAAAGAAGCTATGGATTTGATCGCGGTGGCTATTTTAAGCGACAGCTTAGGGCTAATGAGCGCCGCCACTTCCGCCCGCTCAATCCAAATTATCGCCGAACTGGTCGAGCAGGGTGTCAACTTGCCTGAGTTGGAAAGTGCTAGGCGTGAAACGTTGCGCCGCGAGGCCGAACTAATTCACTATAAGGGGGAGCTATTGAAGCGAGTTGAGTTCCATGACAACGAGCGGATCGCGACCGTTACTATCCCGTGGGAAGAAATCGAAAAATACAGTCCACTTTATAACCCGCCAATGCTGGTATTAGATGATATGCGCCTGGCCAAAAACACCGAGGTGGCTATTTGTTTTAAGCTTTACAAGGATGGTAAAGTAACGGCCAAAATCCGTAGCAATTATGGCTATGGGGTGGCTGATAAATTAGCTGAGCATTTCGGCGGCGGTGGGCACCCGTTAGCCAGCGGTTTTAAAGTCACCGACGGACGGTCATATGAAGATATTAAAAAGGAGGCAATCTCGGTCGCCAGTGTGTTATTAGATAAAGTTGAGAAAGAAAAAGCCGGTGAGACTATTTAACAGCCTGACCAGAAAAGTAGAAGATTATAAGCCAATCAAGTCTGGGAAGACATCTATTTATACCTGCGGTCCAACAGTCTATGATCATGTCCATATTGGCAACTTGCGAACATATGTTTTTGAAGATACGCTGCGACGAGTTCTAAAAGCCGGCGGCTATCAAGTTAATCACGTCATGAACATCACCGATATTGAAGACAAAATCTTCGCTCGAGCCAATGAAACCAATCAAGACTTCAAGACTTTGACCGCTAAATACGAAAAAATATTCTTCGAAGACATCGCCAAGACAGGTATAGATCTGCACGAATCTAAACTGATTCGGGCCAGTGAAGCGATTACCGATATGCAGGAACTGATACGTCAGATTCCCAATAAGTATATTGTGGATGATGGCATCTATTTTGACATTGGTAACGATAAAGATTATGGACGGTTTGTGACACTTGACCGCCGTCACGAGCACCACCGAATTAACAACGATGAGTATGATAAAGAGCAAGTGGCTGACTTTGCCCTCTGGAAAGCTAAAAAGCCAAGCGAACCCAGCTGGGACTTCAAGATCGATGGCAGGAATATCGAGGGCCGGCCGGGCTGGCACATTGAGTGTTCGGCCATGTCGGTTAAGTATCTAGGTCAACCATTCGATATCCATACCGGCGGAGTCGATTTAATGTTTCCGCATCACGAAAATGAAATCGCCCAAAGCCGGGCGGCCACTGGCAAGAAGTTGGCTAATTTTTTCGTCCACGCTGAACACCTCTTAGTTGACGGACGCAAGATGAGCAAAAGCTTCGGTAACTTTTTGACACTTGAGAACATTGAAGCTAAAAAGTTTGAGCCAATGGCCTTGCGCTTATTGTTTCTGCAAGCCCACTACCGTAGCCAACTGAATTTTGCATGGGAGTCGTTATCGGCAGCCCAAGCATTCCTGCAACGACTGCGTTCATGGGCAGATTTAGTTCTACAGCCAAAGCTTGGCCATAAAAGAACCGCAAGCATAAATTATCAGAGCGCCTTAAAAGTTATTAAGCATTCTCTAAGTGAGGACTTAAACACCCCTAAAGCATTATCTATGTTATCTCTTTTAACCATTGATGCAGAAGCTTATGGCGTAGATGTTAAGAAGTTAAAACCCTTGCTTGCTGAAATCGACGATCTTATTGGCCTTGATCTTTCAAAACGAAAAGATATCACACCAGAGCAAAAACAACTTATTTTGCAACGAGAAGAGGCTAGAACTTCAAAGGACTGGTCTAAAGCTGATCAGATGCGACATCAGTTGAAAAAGCAGGGGATAGAGCTAAACGATACTGATCTCGGACCGATTTGGTACCGAGCTTAACTGCCAACTACCTGACGCCGCCGCCTGAGGTAATCTTCAATTAAAATCTTAACCGCGCTGGCAGCCGGGATGGCCACAATGGCACCTAAAATTCCGCCAAAACCAACACCTATAAGAGCAGCGATAAAGACTGTCAATGGCGTCAGTTCGTTCAGCCGCGATTGAATGTATGGTTGGAAAGTGTGATTTTCGATAAAGAAATAAATCATAAAGTAGACCGCCATAACGATCGCCAAAGTAAATGAATTGAGTAGACTAACTAAAACTACTATGGCAGCCGCTAGCGGATTACCAAACAGTGGGATGATACCAAAAACCGCCACGATACCTGCTAACGCCACAGCATTACTTGGTACATCCAAAACCTGGCCGGTAATGCCCAGCGCCAAAAAGGCAAATGCACCAGCCACGGCCGCTAAAATGACCTGGCCATTAACAAACCCGGTAACTGATCGGTACATTCTTAGTGCTAGGTTATGCTGATGTAGGCGTTTTCTTTCTGGCAAAGCTTTGAAGTATGCCTCTACCCAAGCCGGACCTTCCACCAACATCATAAAAGTCAGCACTAAGACCGCCAAAAATGAGACTATGGCTACTACTACCCGTTTACCGGTATCCAGAATTTTGGTGCCAAAGCCGCTGTAACTTTTGGCAAAATCTTTCGAGGCCTCACTAAGTTTTTCGTCTAGGTCATAGCGTTTAATAGTCCGAGCCAGGCTGCTGTCTTGGCTTTGAAAGTTCTCAACTTTTTGAGGCACATCTCTAATAAAATCGCGCGTCTGTGAAACTAATGGTGGAATCACTAGTGTAAAAAAGGCCACCAAAAAGGCCACCACCAAAAGATAGGCTATGGCCGTAGCTCGGACTCGGCTCTTAACATGCAGGCGTCGGCGGATGTAGCTGACGACTGGGTTGAGGGCTAGCGCCAAAAAAATGGCCGCTGCTATTAAGGTTAAGACGTGGCTGATTTGTCCGATAAATTGATAAGCCAAAACGGCAGCGGCTATCCAAAGAATCGCCCGAATAATAGTACGGTTGGTGACTACAACCGTTATTTTTCTCGGCCCTTCCATTGGCTTAATTATGCCTTTTCTTGGTTCGCTTGGCAATTGCCTGACGGTAGATATCTAACAATCGAGGTCCAACCGTTGATACATCATATTTGGCTATTTCCTGACTTTGCCACTCGTGCAACTGCTTTGCTAAATCTTCATCTTCAAGAAGTAGCTGCAGGCGTTTAGCAAAATTTTTGGTATCTTTCGGATTAATAAGCAGCTCTGACCGAGCTCCAAGCACACTTCTGTAACCTTGGTTATAGCCACCCAGGACTACGCCACTACCAGCAGCCATGGCCTCGATTAGGACGATGCCAAAACTTTCTCCGTATAAAGATGGAAAGCAAGCTACTTGCGCTTCGGCTAACAGTCTTGGTTTGTCAGCCTCATTAATAAAGCCTAAGAAAGAAACCTTGTTTTCAAGCCCGTGGGCTTTGACGAACTTCTCTAGCTTGGATCTAAGTGGTCCATCGCCGGCTATAGTTAAATGGACTCGCGAATCATCCTGGCTTAATAGGGCAAAAGCCTTTAATAATTGTAGCGGACCTTTGCGTCTTACTAGACGGCCGAGGAAGACGATATGCTTGGTCTTATTGCCCAATTTTGAAGTAGCCTTTTTGTAGCTAGCTAGATCAATAGTGTTTGGTAAAATCTTGGATTGTTTTTTAAAAGCGCTTTGAGCGTAAGCCTGGGCAGCCGAACTGACACTCAACAGATCATCAAGCCGATGTAAACTTTTGCCATAAATAGTTTTGAGCAATTTTGATCCGGCACTTGCCAGCCGATGCGCTGGATAGACATGAACTGTGCCAACAAGGGCTGTCTGTGGCCCAATGGCACTAATTACCAGTTGCGCCATAAAAGGTGAATAAGGAAATTGGACATGTACGACATCAAAATTTTGTTCTTTAAAAAGCCGTTTTATGGTTTTGAGCCTTGGCAGCAAGGCCATGGACAAGCGATTGCCGCTCCATCTGACTTTTAGATTTTTGGAAAGGGAGTAGACCTTACCGCCGGACCATGAATTCAGGTTCGACTCACCAACCAGGTATGTGACCCGGTGACCGTTTTGAGATAGCCAGGTGCCAATTGTCTTAACGTACTGAGCCACACCGTCAGTGGTATCAAGACTGTCGTCGTAGAGCAAGGCGACGTCTAATTTGCCAGAAGCGGACATGTTTACCATTGCCTCCATTTAGGTGCCGCTCCAGCCGCCACTTGACCAAAGCTTCGCCATAAGCAGCTTCGTACTGATCGACAATTTTGGGATAATCATATTTTTTAACTTCCGTAAGGTTCCATTGGCGTAAAAATTTGCGTAAGCCTTCGTCAGTCAAAAAAACATTCAACCGGTTAGCAAAATCGACCGTTGCTTTGGGATCAATCAACCCAATCCGACCGTGTCCGGTCATAATATTAATATAACCAAGGTTGTTGCCAGCCAGTAGTGGCGCACCCATAGCCATAGCTTCAAGCAAGACTATGCCGAAACTCTCACCATACAGCGCTGGCGCGCAAACCACATCGGCATTGCCCAACAGTCGTCGTTTTTCTTCATCAGTCACATAGCCAACAAACTGAGCATTATGAATTTTTTCGGTTTTAACTATCTCCAGTAGACGTGTTCGGTAACTGCCCTCACCAGCCACAATTAAATGGAGGTTTGGCATATCCGCTTGCAGCTGAGCAAAAGCTCTAAGTAGCCAGTGAATGCCTTTACGTCGGTCTAGGCGGCCGACATAGACTACCGTTTTGGTATTTGGCCCGGATAGTGGCTGGCGTTTTTTAAATGGTTTGTATAGTTTGAGATCAACGCCGTTGGGAATGTAGCGTATGTTACGAATCAGGTCATCTTCCCATTTTTTGGAGGCCTTAGAGATTAATAGACTGGCAGGGGCTGGTGAGACAGCTGTTAGCAAGTGCATTCTAGCGCCAATGCCACGGGCATACGGTGTAAAAATACGCGGCCACGATTTAGCAGCGATATTATCTATTAAATTGGCATGGAAGGTGCCAACGTGCGCGGCCGCCGAGTAAGGTAGCATTGACCAGGCCAGAATTGGCACCCATGGTTCGTGAAAATTAATGACATCAAATTTTTCCCGATCCAGGGCTTGTTCTATTTCTTCACCATTAACTGGCATGCCCCAGTTGCCAGCTACGCCAAAACCGCCTTTGAAATCACGAGTTATGCCAAGTAGGATGTAATCATCAGGCACACTGCCCTTAAAGCCAGATGGCCGCTGGGTGATGATCTTTACCGTATGGCCTTTTTTAGTCAGTCCGTCATGCAGGTGCTGAACGACTTGCTGGACTCCACCGGCCCGCTCAAACATGTTATAAGGACAGACCAACCCAATTTTCATTACTTAAGTATACTTTAATCCTTGCTTAACAACCGTCTTATATGTGATGGAACGAATGGTGCTGCCTCTTCGGCGGTAGCGATTATCGACGGCGCATGAGCCGGCATCTTGGTCTTTACCAGATGGAAGTCTTTGTAAATGGCTCGCATATGTTGTTCGACTCTGACATTGTTAAAGTATCTATCGGTGCTGATCGCCACATGGTAAACCTTTTTGTCGATATGCTGACCGCTAAGGTTGAGTCTAAGCATGGCGTGGGCCACAGACACATAAGTCCGCGGATCATTGCACTTCCAAAGATAAACCTCAAAGTCAATCCGTTTTTTCCGCTCCCCCTCGTCAACACCGCGTATTTTGGTATTGGCCTCCTTAATAAGTAGCGGTTCAAGCATCGCATATGCCAGCCTAATTTGCGGACCACGGAAGAGAAAATATTTTACAAAAGTTCCGGTCAGGCGATGCGAGCACAGCCAAGTTAGACCGCGGAAGAACCAATAAGTGCGGGGTTTGTACTTGAAATCGTCCTTGTGAGCAAAGCCAGCAAAACTAACCAAGTAATCTATTTGTTTGGCAATTTGGGGATATTTTTGCAGCATTCTGGTAATGATAGTAAAGCCGAGACTCAAGCCCGTTAGGCTAAAGCGTCGGCCACGGTAACGCAGCTTAATAACAGTTGCTAGATAGTCGGCCAGGTTATCCAGTGTTGGCTTTTCGCCAATCTTATAAAAGGGGTCCATGCCGCCAAAACCGGGTAGATCCGGCGCTGTCACGCCACCATAGCGGTTCAAATACAAAGCCAGACCAAAGTTACGTTCAATGCTGGAGTGGTGACCGTAAATATACATAATTTCGCGCTTCTTTCCTTTTGGTGGTGGCAGCCGTAACAGACGACCATGAAGCCCATTTATATAGAGCGGCTGAATATAATCAGCCGGTTTTTTACCGGTTTTTGCCATACCTAGCACAAGATTATAGTTGCTTTAGACTCATCTGTAAAACTTAACCGTTAAAGGTGTTACAATATCAGAGCTCCGTTGGGGAGTAGCCAAGTGGTAAGGCACATGGTTTTGGTCCATGCATTCGGGGGTTCGAATCCCTCCTCCCCAGCCATTGATTTTTATAATATTTAATGTTATAATAAAAATTAAATGGTTAGCTTAGAGACATTGGCACGACTCCCGACTAAGCCTCACACTGATGAAAGAGATTTTGTTTACCATGTAACTCTAAGAAGCCGATTGGGTGATATTGTCTCCGGTCTTGCTTCAAACCAGTCCAGAGGTAGTCAGGATTGGCAGAGAATGGAAAATCTGATGGATTTAGTCCGGCCAGACTGTATTGCTTGCATGGGTATCTCTCGAGTAAGTTCCATCTATGCCCTTCCTGACTCTTCTGTAGAAGCCATTTACGCCAAGAATACAGCTCCTCTGAAGAACGGAAAGGATTTTCTTGTGACGCTTGAGATAGAAGTTGATCCGGAGAATGTGATTGTTTGCGATGCGGCCAATATTTCATTTATTGTGGGCGGGATTAGAGGCAGGCGCAAAGCTCGCTTCTCGAAAACATCAGTTGAATATGCGCAACGATATTGGCAGGCCTCGCTTAGCCTCAAAGACTTTAGATGTTCTTACTCATTAGAGGTAAATAAGAGTGGTTTGCGTTGCGTTCGTAAACCAAATGTTTCTGAGCAGCTGCCGTACACATTTATTTATCCTGAAGTATTAGTGCCAGCCCCGGTTAATCCAGGCCGTTTACGTTGGGTAAGTTCAAGCGCACGACCGGTTAAGGAGTATCTCGACTGGTGAACCACTGCCGGGCGGCCAGTTCGTCGTCGCGCATGGCGTGTTTCAATTCATTTTTCGAGGCAAATTTCTGGTTTGGTCGGTGAAATTTTTCCAAACTTAGCATTAGCTTCTGACCATAGTAGTCGCGATCAGGAATATCTAAAAGATAAGCCTCAACCCGGCGATCTTTTTTACCGACAGTTTCGGGTGCGCCCACAAAAATTAGTGCCGGTTTATGTTTATATTGTCCGAGCGTGGCATGACCAAAATAGACTCCGTCATCAATTTTGATATCAGATTTTTTAAGGTTGGCCGTAGGGTAGCCTAGCATACGTCCCATACCATCAAAGCGACTGGTCATACCGCCGATTTTGACAGGCAGTTCCATCTATATCTGATTTTGACCGCCAAAAATGGCCGAAACCGAACTTTCTTCGAAAATCGCTTTGATGGCTGCCGCCAACAACCCGGCCACTGAAACCACTTCCAGTTTTGGCGTTCTGAATTTTATGTTTTGCGGGGCGGTATCGGTAACTATTAGAAAATTGATTGGTGATTTGGCTAAACGTTTTTGAGCCGGCGGCGAAAATATACCGTGACTGGACATGGCCGATATTTTTTCGGCACCGTGTTTTTTGAGCTGTTCGGCTGCCGCGCACATGGTGCCGGCTGTATCAATCATGTCATCAATAATTACGCAGTTTTTACCATCAACTTCACCTATAACATCTAGTGCTTCGGCAACATTAGGGCCCATGCGGCGTTTGTGAACAATCGCCAAATCAGTACCCAGATAACTGGCATAGCGCTCGGCCAACTTAACTCGTCCCGCATCCGGCGAAACAATCACAAAATCATTGCCAAACTTGGCCTTGAGATGGTCAGCTAAGGCCGGCAGGGCAGTCAAATGATCAAATGGCCCGTCAAAAAAACCCTGAATCTGGCCGCTGTGCAGATTAAGGCTAACTATACGATTAGCCCCAGCCGTCGCCAAAATATCCACTATCAGTTTGGCGGCAATTGGTTCGCGGCCGGAGGATTTCCGATCCTGCCGGGCGTACCCAAACAACGGACAAACGGCGGTTATGTGTTTGGCGGAAGCCCGTTTAGCGGCATCGATAATTATAGCTTGCTCGATAATGGCATCATTTACCGGGTTGTTATGGCTCTGAAAAATAAAAACGTCGGCCCCGCGGACCGACTCTTCTAACTGACATTTAATTTCGCCGTTAGCGAAGCGCTTAAGTTCAATTGATCTGACATGTGTACCGAGTCGCTTGGCCACATCGGCGGCCAGTTTTGGATGATGTGAACCGCTTAAAATTTGCAACTGTTTCTTATGATTTGTTATCACCATCACTTAGCCTCTTTAGCTGTAGTGTAACAAGATATCATTTTGATGCAAACTAAATTCAAATAGTCTTTTTGATTTGAGCTGCCAGTTGCGGATTCCACATCGCGCCGGTAGCTGATTGCACGACGTCGGCGCCAGCTTGGCGATAGTGATGAAAGTCGGCCGGCGTCATGACTCCTCCAACTCCGACGATCTCAAATTCTGCTTTTGTTTTACGGCGCAATTGATTCAAACGTTTGACCATATCAAGACCAGCCCATTTAATAGCCGCCCCGCAAATACCGCTAACTAGGCGGTTTGGTCCGGGCAATGCTTGGTTGCCGTTTTTGTCAACCACCGGCGCCGGGATGGTATTGATAGCCGAAATAGCGGCAATATAGGGTGATATTTCCTTAATTACTTTTTCCAGTAGTAATTGCTGCTCGGCTGAGTAATAACCGACTTTAACAATCAACGGAATGTTGCCAATTCGCTCTTTAACTCTCCGCGTGATATCAATCACCGGCTCTAATGTATAGCAAAGAATGCCTTCGTTGGCCACGTTAGGGCAGGACAGGTTTATCTCGATTGCTTCTACATCACTAGATTTAGCCAAGCCGGCGGCTTTGGCAAAATCCTCATAATAATCTTCATTGGAGAAGCCTTCTTTAATGGTGCCAACCGCACTTGAAATCAACAGCTGACCTTTGTCTTGATAGCTATGAGCTTTTTTAGTATCGGCCACCCAAAAGACTGGGCCCCGCGAAGGATTACCAAAAGAGTTGGTGATCGAAAGCTGCTGGATTGGCTGGTCTGTATCAGTCTTACCCAGCAATGGCTTTGACGTTTTGGCGAGCGTTAGGTCACCATCTATATCAAGATAGAGTACATTTGGAAATCTGTTGACTTTAAACTCCATGCTTCGTTGGGTCTTGTAAACCACAACGTCAAAACCACGCTCAAAGGCATACTTCACATATTTACTGTTCAGGATCGGGCCGGCCGGAATACCAAAAGGTGAGTATAGTTTTTTGCCTAAAAATTTGAATTTTGGTTGACCGCTATTTTTGTATGGCTTGTCGGTGGGTGATACTAACGTTGGTCCGTCATCAAAATTATCGTCATAAGGTTTAGTCGGATCATAGAACGCTTTGAGCGCCGAGGTGGTTTTTCCCATTACTTATTACTATACTAAGTTACGATGCCGACTTTTGGAAGTAAGCTTGGGATAGCCCAACGAATTATCTTGGCGATTGACACCTCAAATGCCGATGAAGCTGAAAATTTAGCGCAACTCGCCAAGTCCGCCGGCGCTCGCTTTATCAAATTTGGTTTACAGATAGCCACAGCCAAGAGCTGGCAATGGTGCGCCGAACTGTCCAAAAAATACGGCCTGGAGTGGGTAGCCGATGCCAAATTGGCTGATATCCCTAATACTATTGAGGCTAGTGTGGCCAGTTTAGTTGAACTGGGTTATTCGCCATACGCCATTACCATTCACGCCACAGCTGGCCATCAAGCCATGGTTAAAGCCCAAGCTAGTGCCGGACAAGTCCTGATATTTGGCGTCACCATATTAACCTCGCTTAGCGATGAAGAGTGTCACCGGATTTACGGTTCGTCGGCAAAAGATAAAGTGATGGAACTGGCTCAGTCAGCCGCGGCGGCGGGAATCGCCGGTATCGTCGCTTCACCAAAAGAAGTCGGCATGATTAAACAAAATGAGGTAACAAAAAGCTTGCTGACTATGATTCCTGGTTCTCGTTCAACCGAGGCACAGGCGGCCGACCAGGCCAGAGTCGCAACTCCCTCCCAAACTATCACCGCCGGTGCCGATTTGCTGGTTATAGGCCGTGAGATCACACATGCCAAAGATCCGGCTGTAGCTTTTGCTAAAATTGTCAATGACATCAAGGAAGCAGTAAATGAATTATAAAGATTTAATTGTTGAACTTCATTCCATCGGCGCCATAAAGTTCGGCAAGTTTACGCTTAAGAGCGGGATGGTTTCACCAATCTATATTGACTTGCGTGTCCTAGTTTCATACCCGGCAACTATGCAAAAAGTGGCCGCAGCCTACGGCCAAATATTAGAACAGCTAAAATTTGATCGAGTGGCAGCTGTGCCGTATGCCGCTTTGCCGATTGTGGCAGCAATCTCGGTGCTAAACAATCGACCATGGATATACACTCGTAAAGAAGCCAAAAACCACGGCATTAAAAAGCCGATCGAAGGTGAGTATCGATCTGGGGAGACCATAGTATTGATAGACGATATGGTAACTACTGGTGCTTCTAAATTCGAAGTTATCAGACCTTTCGAATCAGAAGGATTGAAAGTCAACAATATAGTAGTCTTACTGGATCGGGAACAGGGAGCTAAAAAAATTCTGTCTGATAAAGGCTACAGTCTGCAGGCGGCCTTTACTTTAAGTGATGTCCTTAACATCCTACTGGCTGAACAAATTATCACCCGAAAAGTATTTGATGAAGTCAAAAAATACCTTGCCGACAATCAGGCATAAACTACAACATTTATACACAGCACTTTAGTTGACGGCCTAATTATCGAAGCGTAAATTAGGTACTTGCCATCGTGAGGTGGCTACAGCGTAATCACTTCGGTGACCAAACTGTAGAAAAGACGCCCCTTAAACAAGGGCGCCTTTTCATTTTCTTTGACTTACATCTTATGAGCTCTACTCAAATGCAAGCGTGTGGGCAAGCATGAAATACGTGACTTTTGTATAATCGAGGCTAGTGATTTTTAGGAAAATTTCCTCGGTTGAACCGGTTGTTGATCATTTAGCCCAAAGTATAAGCAAGCATCTAGAAAAAGGCGGCGAGGTCCTGTGGCTGCTGTCTGGTGGTTCATTTATCCCCGTTCAGGTTGAAGTGGCCAAGCAGCTAAATGGAACTAATTTATCAGGTTTAACAGTTACTTTGACTGACGAACGCTACGGCCCCGTTGGGCATCCAGATTCTAATTGGCAGAAACTGCTCAATGCCGGTTTTAGTTTAAGCGGAGCCCAGTTGCGACCGGTTTTAGAAAATAAGGATCTTGTACAAACTACTGGCGATTTTACGGCTTACCTTAAGAGCGAATTTGCAAATTCAGATTATAAAATCGCCTGCATCGGTATTGGTACTGATGGTCACGTCTTAGGCGTCAAAGCTGAAAGCGCCGGGGTTAACTCACCAGAGGTTGCGATTAGCTACAGAGCGGAAGATTTTGAGCGCATTACCATGACTTTGGCAGCGCTAAAACTTTTGAATGAAGCAGTTGTTTATATGGTTGGTGATGACAAGCACGAACTGATTCGACAAATCGCCGAAGAAGATGTAGAACCCATCCAACAACCGGGACAAGCTATTAAGACAGTAAAAAAAGTAACCGTATATAATGATTACAAAGGGGAGGCAGTATGAAGATAGCTATCGCTGGGCTCGGTCGCATGGGCGGACAGATCGCCCAGAAATTAGCAGAGGCTGGACATAAAGTGATCGCACACAATCGCAGCCGCGAACCAATTCATGAGGCTGTGAAATATGGTGCTATGGCGGCTTATGAAAAGACCGATGTAGTTCAGGCTTTTGAAAACGAACAGCTAATTCTCTGGGTTATGATACCGGCTGAGGTTGTTGATGAACAATTGACTGAGTGGCTGGCTATCATTCCTAAAGGTTCGATAATTATTGATGGCGGCAATTCAGACTACCGTCTCACCAAAGAACGTTCCAAGAAAGTTAGTGCCAAAGGTTCTATGCTTTTAGATGTAGGCACTAGTGGCGGGGTTTGGGGTCTGAAAAATGGCTTCTCAATGATGGTTGGTGGAGGCAAGCAGGCCTTTAAAAAAATCGAGCCGGTACTTTCGACTTTATCCGGGCCAGCTGGTGCCTACGCTTATTTTGGACCGAGTGGGGCAGGTCATTTTGTCAAGATGGTCCATAATGCCATTGAGTATGGCATGATGGAAAGCTTGGCCGAAGGCTACCGCATGCTTAAAGAGGGACCTTACAGGGAACTTGATTTAGCAGCTGCCGGTGGTGTTTGGCAAAAGGGCAGTGTAGTTAATTCTTGGCTTAACGAGCTAACTCGTCAAGCCTTATCAGAGAATCCGCAACTTGAGGGCATTGACGGCGTAGTTGCTGAGTCCGGCGAAGCTCGCTGGACACTGGAAACTGCCAAGGATATGGAACTGCCAATGCCGGCTATTCAAACCGCCTTCGATATCCGCTTAAAAAGTCAGAAAGGTGAGGTCAACTTTGCCACTAAACTACTGGCTGCGATGCGTAATAAATTCGGCGGACACGACCTCAACCCCAATAAATAGTTACTGGCCGGTTTTGAGCTGATATATTTCAGATGGATAAGTTTCGTATACTGGCAGTCCAAAAAATTGTTCAAGTGTTTGACCGGTTTTATTAATTTCGGCGGCTAGGTCAGTACCGACAAAACGAAGGTGCCACGGCTCATATTCGTATCCGGTTATATTTTTTTTACCGCTCGGATAGCGGATGATAAAGCCATACTTGTAAGAGTTAGCAGCCAGCCATTTACCTTCGGCCGTATAAGTAAAACACTGCTCTAAGGTGCATTTACCACTGGTTGATGAAACATCGGCTGCTAGTCCGGACTGATGTTCGCTATGTCCTGGTCGAGCGCTAAATTGCTCGGCTGTTTGCTTACCTTGGCTTTTGACAAAGTTATTATAGATAGTGGTCTGATAGGAATAAGAACGGTAACCGCTATATAACACAAGGTCGTAGCCGGAAATGAGTGCGTCGGAGAACAGCCTTTCTAAAGCCGTGGCCGCATCATCGCGAAGGGTCTGGTTTGAATTAGCACCGCTTGGCTGGCGCAGATTGGCTGGCACATAATCGCTTGGCAATATGCGGCCTTTATTAATCACCGCCCAAAGACTTGAGGGATCGTTAACTGAATATAAGTTCTTATTGAAAAGATTTTCTTTAGTTTTGTCGACCGCCTTTTTTTGGCCTGATTGGGTCGGAGTAGACTGAATTGAATTTGATTGGCTGTTATCGCGCCACCACCAGACTAGCAGTGCCGATAATAATATTAGTGCAATCAGCAGAAGAATTATTTTGTCATTTTTTCTAGAAGCTCTAGTCCGACTGAAACGATTAATGTACATGCCCCTTATTTTAGCTCATAGGCTCGTGCTAGAATCAAGCCAGTGGCCAAAACTAAACAAAATAACCTTAGTCTTTCGACCATCCTGCCGTGGCTTTTTATTATCTTAGGCTCAATTGCCCTAATCGCTTCTATTTTACTTAGTGTTGAGGTCTTCAATCGGCTTAAAAATCCGGGTTACATGCCGCCTTGCAACCTAAGCCCAATATTGAGCTGCACAGATGTAGCTGATAGTCCACAATCCCATATTTTTGGCTTTCCTAACTACTTTCTTGGTATAGCCGCCTATGGGGCTGTGATTACTATTGGCGTAGCCATGTTAGCTGGCGCTAAATTCAAACGCTGGTTTTGGCAAGCCGTTCAGGCTAGCATGACATTTGCTTTCGGATTTATAACCTGGCTGCAATTTCAATCGCTTTATCGGATCGGCGCGCTGTGTTTGTTTTGCACGATAGTCTGGGCAACCACCGGTCCACTTTTTTGGTACACCACACTTTATAATCTTCGCGAAGGACATATTAAAACGCCGCCCCGATTGAAATCAGCCGCAGCCTTCGCTCAGCGTCATCACAGCGAAATTTTGGTAGTTTGGTTTCTAATTATTATCGGCCTGATCTTGAAGCGTTTTTGGTATTACTGGAGCTCCTTACTTTAAACCATACCGACTTTGACCATTCCATTAGACGCGGCGTGATTAAATAGGCAGACACTGCGTAGGCAGCGCCGACAATCAAATCAAATACATAATGCTCGCCTTCGTAAACTGTTCCAAGATATATCAATAAAGGATAAACCGACGCTAAGGCACCCCATCTGCGCCCATAAAGTTTGAATATCAAAATTGCAAACAAGGTTGAAGCCGCGGCGTGTAATGAAGGAATAGCCGCCACGGTGTTTGGTGATATGGCGTTATATACCGACGGAAAATCATGAATGCCAAGCGCAGACCAAACATAGCTTGAAATGCGGGTAATTGGCTCTATAACTTGGTCTTGGGCAGCTAGCCAGGGCGGGGCCGCCGGAAATAGTAAAAATGTCAAAAAAGCCGCAAAAAAGACTAACGAATACATGATGACTGCTCGCCAATAATAATGTTCGCGAGTCTTCCATATCAGGATGGCAAGAGCAAATGGCATTATAAAAAAGAGCAGGTAAGGAATGTACAAAATGATGTCGTACCATTGGGTGTGCCCGCTCCATAGCCAATTTTGAAGATAGTTCGTCGGTAAATCTCCAAACAAAAATTTGTCGATGTTCGGCGCTAAGGTGTAATTAACTTGAGAATTGAGATTGTCGGCTACTCCGCGGAACGATTCGTACACTAAAATTACGGCCGTAAAAGGCAGCAGGTGTTTGACCAAATCAATTGTCTGGTGAAAGATCATGAATAAGAAAATTGAGAATATTAGCAGTTTATCCGGCGTCGGAAAGCTAGGGCTCATGATAAACAGAGTGGTCAAGACTACTACTCCAATTATTCCAAGCGTGGTAGTAATTGGGATTTTCGTATTGAAAGGCATTAGGACTATTGTAGCTTATCGGTTTTAATCGCCGAGCTTGCAAAACGCTGGCAATAGGATTATCTTAAAAGCGTAAGCGTAAAAAGTGGGGTTTACATGTCAATCACTAAAAATGATCACAGCCTGCTCGTCTGGGCATTGCTCCGGATTGGGCTGGGCCTAATTTTCCTTTGGGCATTTTTGGATAAACTTTTCGGACTTGGTTTTGCGACTTGCCGCGATAAAGCCGGCGAGATACATACGCTATGCTCCTCGTCGTGGTTGGATGGCGGCTCGCCGACAACCGGCTTTTTGGGCAAGGCAGTCAAAGGTCCATTTGCCGATTTTTACCATAACCTAGCCGGCAACGCACTTGTTGACTGGGCGTTTATGGCCGGCCTGTTAGTGGTTGGGATTGGTCTGACGTTGGGCATCTGGATACGAGCAGCTGCCGCAATTGCCATCATAATGCTAGCTTTAATGTGGAGCGCTCTATTGTGGCCAGCTAACAATCCTGTGCTTGATGATCATATTATCTACATAGTTGCCTTGTTTGGTATTTTTGGTACAGCCGATCAAGCCAGATGGAGCCTGCAGGGCTGGTGGCAAGCCATGGCTCTAGCCAAAAAATTCCCATTTTTGAGATAGAACTTATTTAAATCTTGCATCCCGCTTATGCTTGCCGTTGCAAGTAAAGCTTTCTAGACTGTAAGTATCTATGGCTGAGAGAGTCTTATTGCTTAAAGATATTAGTCCTGCCGCCGGCGAGGCATTTACTGAGGCCGGCTTTGCTGTCGATACTTTTCCAAAGGATATTGCAATACGATCTCTTGGCAGAGCAGTTAAACAGACAGGTGCTCGAGTTGTCGGAGTTCGCTCTGGACCAAGACTTACAGATGGCATAATCGGCTCGCCAACGCTGGAGGCAGTTGGTGTGTTTGCCACCGGCTTGGATGCCGTTGATACAACAAAAGCATTAAGAAAAGGAGTTGCGGTTCTGGCGGTGAAGGACGAAAGCGCACTGGCCGTAGCCGAGTATGTGACGGGCACAATTTATGGTATATCAAGGGGTCTTTTTCAAAACACACATGAGATGAAACGCGGCAACTGGAATAAAGGCCATGAAGGCAGCCGTCAGGTTGAAGGTAAAATCCTTGGCATCGTTGGCTTTGGACGAATCGGTAAAAAAACAGCTAGGAAAGCTCTGGCCAACGGAATGAAAGTATTAGCTTATGACGTAAACCCTGATGTCGAAATTAAAGGCCGGATTAAGAGAGTTGATTTGGATGAGTTACTGGTTAAATCTGACTATGTAAGCCTTCATGCCTCCAGTAATAAAGGTGATCCGCCAATACTGGATGAAGCGGCTCTATTTGTCATGAAGGGAGGTAGCTATTTAATCAATGCCGGCCGAGCGAGCCTAGTCGATTACGAGGCGTTATACAAAGTGCTGAAAAAGGGTTATTTGGGCGGAGCGGTTATCGACGTTTGGGGTAAAGATGAGCCTAAATCTTCAAGAGCCAAATTCCATCATCGATTAGCTCGATTGCCGAATGTTGCGGCGACTTCACACATCGCTGCTTCCAGTGTCGAAACGCAGGATGGTATTGGCCGAGGTGTAGCCGGTCAAATTATTGATTTTCTTCAGACGGCTAACTCTGAAGAAGTAGTTAATTTTTCTGAAAATATGAAAAAGGACCCAGGCCCAATGGATCCTGACTTTCTAAGATTGGCGTGGATACATAAAAATATGGCCGGAGCAGTCGCAGCCGCCACTCGAATAGTGAGCCGTTTGGGAGGAAATCTGGTCGGCGCTGAGCTCGGCTCGCCTTATAAAGTCGAGATATTCCATGAGATAGGCTATCTGACGCTGGATTTTGAAGACCTCGCGCCCTACCGAGTGCCGGGTTTACAGAGAAAGCTTTCGGAAACTCCTTTCGACATAAAGTCGCGGGTTATTTTTGGTTAATATTCTTAGGCACTAAAAACTTTGGCGGATGTGGGACATTGAGAAGTCCCAATCGGCGTCGGTTTTTTTGTGTGGGTTGAAGATGTTTTCCGGATCAAAGATTGCTTTGGTCTGGCAGAAAAAGTCAGTAACTTCTTTGCCGTACATTTCTTCCAGCCATGGACCGCGAATCATACCATCGTTATGTTCGCCGGAAATACTGCCACCATAACCTAGAACTAATTCGTTAACCTCGCGCATAGCAGGTGCTAGTTTGGCGCGTTCTTTCGGATCTTCGATTTTCATCAATGGAATAACGTGAAAATTGCCATCACCCATATGACCGGCGATGGTAGCTAATAGGTTGTATTTTTTGATAATGGCCTGAAGCTTCGGGAAAAATTCAACCAGATGCTGGGGCGGCACCACAAAATCATCAATGAACGGCGCCGTGTGCTTGTCTTTGACTTTATTACGCAGTAGGTTGAAACTCTCACGACGCATGATTCTAAACTTCCAA
>MGCV01000019.1 GCA_001790575.1 Candidatus Saccharibacteria bacterium RIFCSPHIGHO2_12_FULL_47_17
TTTAGCTCTGGTTATGGTGTTTACCAGCAAGTCTCTGATCAGCTTCTAAACGCCCTGCCAACCGGCGCAGATATCAACTAACAACTCAGTATTTGATTCAACTACCTCCGGCAGCCCGATCCGATAACAAAGGTATAATAAAGTTATATGAAGATTCCTTTTAGATTGCCAAGGTTGAGTAAGCAGCATTTGTCTACCACCTATCATAAAATACGGGCCGATAAGAAACTGCTAATTATCACTATTATTGCGCTCGTAGCCGTTATTGGCGGTTCGGGTTTTGGAATTTATAAACTGTCAACTAACCCGCCACCTAGCCCGACTGGGGACGTTAATCATGATGGTAAAGTCGATGACCTGGATACACGAAAATCTGAAGAGAAATCTTCCGGCCGCAGTACGAATCCCGTAAAACCCCCAGCTGACCAAAAACCACAGATTTACGATCTTCGGATTGACAATCGCTACCTTCATGATTTTCCAGGCGAAGTTTTCGGGATATCCATTCCAAGTGGCAAATCTCAAGTAACTGAGCCGTTTGAGATTTACTCCCAAGGCATTGATATAAGCAAATGCACTATTAAAGAGACGGTCGTACACGATTATCCTGATAACAAAAAGGAGACTATCGTACTCAAAGCAATCTCTTTACAAAACGTAGTGCTGTACGATGGATATAACACCATCACTGTTTCTTGTCCAAGTAGTGCAGGCACAATCGAGCAATCCTTACGTATTCCATTAACTGATGGTCTGCCCGAGGCTTGTCGCAACTTTGCTTTTACTGATTCGGCTGTCACAGCGAATAATTATGACGATCTAAAAAATGGGGTAATTGGTCTATGGGCAGGCTGTGTCACAACGCCGTGGGTGCCAAAGTATTACGTTACCATGACGCTTATGCCTTATGGGATATACAGTGCTGTTTCGAACGAGGTTATGGATTTTTCGGAGGCCAATGCCATGTATTACGGCAGCGAAGCTGACAATCCATATAAACAATACTCAATCAAAGACTTTCAATCTAATAGAACAGGCACCGGCGAAATCGATATAACATGGGATGCTACATCGTCGCAGACATCAAGGGGCAGCCTTAAAAATATTAAACTAATGGGCAATAAATTATCGTTTGAATTTTTCCACTTCCATCAGTACGGTCCAGTTACTTTCCAGCTCTACCGGCAGTAGTCTTACCAAATTACCGGAACGGCGCCGGGGAAGCCGAACTGGAAGCTACCGTCTGGCGCACCGCCGCTACTTGCATTTCTTAGCGCCCAAGTGCCGCCGGTATTGACAGAACCTGGCGTGTCATCGCCATCACCGTCCCAGTCACCGACAACTGGATAGCCCGGAGTGAAACCGTAATTGAAGCTAGCATCAGCTGCGCCGGCGCTATTAGTATTCCGCACAGACCAGTTATTGTTAGTTTCAACCTGACCAACAGTGTCATCACCATCACCATCCCAGTCACCGACGATCGGTTTAGCACCAACAGAACCATAGCCAAAATTACCGGCGTCCGGTGCTCCACTGCTATTTGAGTTTCTTAGCAACCACGTCATGTCAGAAGCAACCACCCCCACGCTGTCAACACCATCACTGTTCCAGTCCCCACAAACCGGCTTATGGCCAGAGCCTCCGTAACTGACTGTTAAGTCAGCAGTGCCAGTAGTGTAACTAGCCCGCATATACCAAGCACCCCCACTATAGATAACCGGTAATTTAACACCGAGTTGATTAGGATCCCAGGCACACATCAGGAAATAGGACGGGAAGCCATAGCGGAAGGCTATATCCCCGGGACCGGTGGTGAGGTCGTATTTTAAGAACCAGGTGTCACCATTAGTTAGTGCCGGTTTGGCCGCATTTACCAGTGCGCACTGCGAGAATTCTGATGTTTCAGAAGCAGTTGAACCTATTTTCTTGGTGGCCGTAGCCGTTATATATTTATTACCGGCCACCGCGCTGCTATGACTATAACCGAATGCGGTGTTGCCAAATATATCGGTACTCACATCTAAGCTACCGAGAAAAGTCTGACCTTCACCGAAGTTATTGGGCGCACCAGCGTTGCAGCCGTCGCTAGAAAAGAATTCAAGCCGAAAACTCGTACTGGGGGTACTGTTAAATTGACCGCCGATTTTGGTAACGCCGCCAATGTTTCGAACGCCGAAAATGTTGGGAAAGTTTTGCAGACGGTTGGCAGCTCCGTCACCATCGCCAGGATCATTCAAATTAACTGTGCCATTGTTATCAAGATCAATGCCCAGGCCGCCATTAAAAGCGATGTTGTTGCCTAAAATGGCAGTGTCAGTGGCACTTGAGATTACCACACCTCGACTGGTATTACCCATGCTGCCACCAGCTGTCGACTGGCCGATGTAATTGCCCTGGACTCGGTTGCCGGTAGAAGCCCCGCCGACTACTACGATGCCGTTTTGCCCATTGCCTGCTAAGATGTTACGACCGCTATCGGTACCATTGCCAATTGTTAGATTTGGCGTACTGAGTATACCAATAGCATCCGAATGATTACCGATTGATCCCGTGCCTGCCGCATTAGTACCAATGTAATTGCCAAGTATTTGATGCCCAAAACTTTCACTACCGGAAATAAAGATACCATTTTGGATATTGCCGGAAATAAGGTTACACGATCCGGTGCAAGCACCGCCGGGCGTAGTACCGGTGGTGCCGCCAATTATGCTGCTGTTAGCACCGACCGCATTCGGCGAGGCGCCTATCCCAAAGCCCATTTTCTGATTAGGGACGGCGGCCGTACCAGCCGAGTTTGTGCCAATATAGTTACCGCTAAAAACGTTGCCAGTAGCAGCGGCCCCGGTCAAAAATACGCCAGCCCCATTATTACCTGAAAAAATATTACGAGCGACGGGGGTTGTGCCACCTACAGTGTTGTTAGGAGACTCATTTACTTCAACGCCGATATCACCATTAGCTAGCGAGGCTGTACCAGAAACACTTGTACCAACATAGTTTCCGCGCACATTGGTAGCGCTAACCCCACTGTGCCATAGGCCGATGCCATTGGCAGTGTTACCTGAGACAAGATTACAGGCACCGGTGCAGGCTCCGTCCGGGGCAGTGCTGGTAGTGCCGCCTATCAAATTACCAGTCATAGAGGCTGAGCCTTGAGCATGATTAATCAAGATACCATCGCCAGTATTGGCAATGCCGCTAGTACCGGCGGCATTGGTACCAATATAATTACCGCTAATAGTATTATTGGAGGCAGAACCTCCATCTTGGGCAGTGACAGCTACCCCGTTGCCAAGGTTGCCGGAAACAACATTGCGGTCTGCGGCAGTTGAACCACCAATGGTATTACTAGATGCAGGAGCGATACCAATTCCCGAAAAAATGCCGATTCCGGATCCGCCGTTGGCGGCGCTGGTTGCACCGTCGGCACTCACGCCAACGTAATTGCCAACTATTGTGTTGTTGCTTGAATCAAGCTGAATACCGTCGCTACTAAATCGATTTATTATCAAACCTCTGATAGTGCTGCCAGACCCATTGCCCGTAACCCGTAAGCCTATAGCTCCGGCGCCGGCACCGTGGCCACTAAGTTCAACATTTGGAGAATCTGGACTGCCTAATGTGCACACTTGGGTCGAAGCATCAATAACCACGGGGTCAGTAATAACCGGAAAAGAAGAGGTTGGTGCGATTTGGGGGCAGTCAAAGGCAATACTGAAGTTAATGGTATCGATGCCGCCGCTGCTATTGGCATCTATAATAGCTTGGCGCAGTGAGCCTGCTCCGCTGTCATTGGTATTTGTGACAGTGAAGGTCGCGGCGTGAGCAAGGGACACGAATAACAGTAATGAACCAGCCAGAGATAAAATTGAACTCAGCAGTAAGTAACGCAGTCTAAAAAACATAAATCAATCCCCAAATTATTCCTCAATTATACCATCGGTCATTAGTTTGAGACTCGAAGCGAGACAACCTCTGATAGGCTATAATGTTAACCTGATGGCTAGAGTCAAATTATCGGAATTTCGGGCCAAAAAACTGATTGCCCGCCAGCTGGGCTATGACTATGAAGGCATAAGTATTGATTTTGAAGATAATAATAGCCAAAAAGCAGTCAGCAAGCTGCCGGAGGGCAGTTATGTTGTCAAAGTCGACCAGGCCACAAAAAAACGGAACAAACTCGGTCTTGTTAAACTAAACAGGAGTAAGACGGAAATTCTTGATGATGTGGCCGCAATGGCCGCGAAAGGTTATCGTTACTTTCTAGCGGAACCAATAGTAAAACACGATACCAAGGTTGAACGCTTTCTAGCGCTGATGAGGACGGAACAGGGAATCGAGATTCATTACTCGGCTTCCGGTGGAGTAGATATTGAGGAGCACCCCGAGGACGTTACCAAACTTATAATTGCCGGCGGATCGCAAAAATTAATAAAGCTACCTGGGCTTAGCGCCGAGAGGCTTGGTCAGTTGATTGAGCTGTTTAATAAAAACCACATGGTCTATTTAGAAATCAACCCACTGCTAATTGAAGATAGCCAATTAACTCCGCTAGATGCGGCGGTAGAAGTTGATTCGACGGCTGAGCTTGCCGTTCAAGGTGCCTGGACAGGTAATGATGTCCGTTCATCAAACACCCAAAAAACTGACAGTGAGAAAGCGGTTGAGTCTCTCCAGGCAATTAGCGTCTCAGCTTTGACCTTACGAGTCATAAACCCCGACGGTAAGATTTTGCTAATGTTATCCGGCGGCGGCGCCAGCCTGGTGGTGGCTGACGAATTCGACGCTCATGGCTTGAGTGATGAGCTAATTAACTATGGCGAATATAGCGGCGCCCCCAATGAAGAAGAGCTCTATAAATATGCTCTGGCTACAATTAAATTGCTCAAAGATAGCCGAGCGACCAAGAAAATCATTGTGATTGCCGGCGGCGTGGCCAATTTTACTGACATTGCTGTAACTTTCAAAGGTATTATCCGGGCTTTCGAAAAAGAGAAGGATTATTTAAAGAAAAATGACGTTAGTGTCTTTGTACGTCGCGGCGGGCCAAATCAACAAAAGGGTCTGACAATGATGGAAGACTTTCTTATCAAAATAGGCCTAAAGCACAAAGTTCATGGTCCTGATGTTTCCATAGCCCGCTTAGTCAAAGAAGTAGCCGAGGAGGTCAAGAGATGAAGTTCTCGGACATCAAGAATCCGGCAATTATTGTTTTTGGCAATCATACCGCTACCATTCAATCAATGCTCGATTTTGATTATCTTGTCGGCCGGCAGAAGCCGTCAATCAAAGCGGTTGTCGGTGTCCAGCAAAAAGTTTGCCGTTATTTTTTTGGCAACCAAGAGATCTTGATTAAAGGCTATAGCGAATTAGCCGAAGTGCCGGAGACTGTTCGTGAATTGATTGAAATGGTTGGCGTTATGCAATCGGCTCGCCGAGCATTAACTTGCATTGAACAGTCGATTGCTCAGCTGCCAAAGCTAAAAGCGGCCTTTGTGTTTGCCGAGAACGTGACCGAGCAAGACGCTCTAAAACTGCGTGACATTTCGTCCAAGGCCAAAGTCGCCGTGTTGGGTCCGGCCAGTGTCGGTATATTGGTGGGCGGTGGTTGGAAACTTGGCGCCATCGGCGGCATTACGCCCATGCAAGTTATAGACTCTGGAACTTTAGCGCCAGGCGACACTGTCGTGGTCTCGACCTCCGGCGGTATTGTTAATGAAATTATAAATCAGGTGACCCACTCTGGTGGCAGACTGGCATATGCTACTGCCATTGGCGGTGATCTTTGGCCGGCTACCAAACCATTCGAAATTTTTAAGATGGCATTAGATGATCCCGAAGTCAAAACAATTGTTTATTTTGGTGAACTTGGCGGCCATGACGAAGAGCAGGTGGCCAAAATTTATAGCGAGACTCGGAACAAAAAGCTGGTCATTGCTTATATTGCCGGCAGCATTAGCGAACACTTTGACTCGCCGCAACAGTTTGGCCATGCTAAGGCCATGGCGAGTTCAGAGCTGGAAACGGCCAGCTACAAGAAAAAAATATTAAACGAAGCCGGAGTACACGTAGCTGACGGCTTTGCTGATTTTGAGCAGCTGATAAATAAATTTGTTAGTAAAACTAAGCAAGAGCAAACTATAATTAAGGAGATTAAGGAGCCCAGAATGAGTGCATTATTTGTCGATAATATTTCCAAAGAAGATGATGACGGTGTGGTCAGAATCCTGGGCGAGGATATTTTAGCTTTCACCAAGGACCGTTCGCTATCCGAGATCGCTCTGGCTATGTTCAGTGGCCGCAAAAAGAGTTCGGAGCAACTTAAAGAATTTTTTGACGTTGTGCTTAAACTGTTGGTAGACCACGGGCCACAGGTTTCCGGCGCGGTTAATACTATGATTACCGCCAGAGCCGGTAGTGAATTGCCAGCCGGCCTGGCTGCGGGACTACTAACCATTGGTCCGCGCTTTGGCGGGGCAATTGACCAAGCTGCCCAGAACTGGTTTGCGGCCGTCAACGACGAAGAAAAGGCTTACGATTTTGTGGAACGGTTTGCCAAAAATAAGGTTTACATACCCGGTATTGGCCACCGTAAATACCGCATTGATAATCCGGATCCGCGCGTTCAGATGCTACTTAAAAATTTTGATAAGGGTGGCCCCTACACCAACTTTGCCAATGAGGTGGCCAAAATAACCTCGGCTAAAAAGGCCAATTTGATATTGAATGTCGATGGTGCAGTCGCCTGCCTGCTGCTTGATATCTTGCAAAATAGTGAGAAAATGAATCGCCGAGAAATTCAATTAACTTTAGACAGCGGTTTTTGCAATGCCCTGTTTGTCTTTGCCCGCTCGGTCGGCTTTATTGCTCACTTTCTTGAACAGAAACGTCTGGATGAAGGCCTGTTCCGCCTGCCCGACGGCATGGTCATTTCAGAAGAAGGCTAGTAGGCGCCGACTGTTTAATTATGTCAGCCGGCGCATAATGGCGCGGAGGGTACGGTGCAGGCGGCTGTTAGGTTTAATCCATGAAAAGAATTTTCGATGGAGCGCGAAAGTTATGGAGCTCTGAATTTCGTGGAGTCGCCTGTCAAGCCGGCCAAGCTCTTTATGAAGTCTGGCATTTTCAACGTTAAGTTCACTAATGTGCTTATCCCGAGCTTGTATTTGATCTTTTATTTGTTTTTCCAATTCGGTTTTTTGCTGGTTGAGAATATCTAACTCGTTTTGCAGTTGTAACATGTCAAGTGTGGTGTAGTACTGTGTGCCATCAATCAATGCTCCAACTGCTTGCCGGACATTGTCAGCCCACTTTGCGGGATCCCTTTTTATCAATCGCCAAAAGGTAATTTGTTCGGGCTCGTCTTCAGTGACCGGAATTTTAAGAGAGTCAGGTATAAAGCTTTGTTTTTTGGCAAAGCTTGTCGCTAAAACGTGTGGCCACTCATCATGTGTCCGCCTTGACCTCCATGAGGCTAGAAAGTGCAAGGTTGTGGGACGAGATTCAAAAATAAAATTCTTCTCGCTGCCCGCAGCCAGAATTCGTTTGTACATATCCCAGTCGGCCGCTTGTGGCAGTTTATCATTCCAATAACCCAACCGGTCAAAGCAGGAACGGCGGTGCACAAAACAGGCTGCTGGCACGGCATTGCCCTCGTTCATAAAATGCCGCATCATTTTGCGGCTATTAAGATTGAAGGTTGAAGGCATTATCTGCCCCTTGCGGTCTACCCAAAGCGGTCGGCTATAAACTATGTCAACCAAGCGATTTTTATCTAGGTGCGCACCTAAGATCTGCAAATGATCCGGCAATAGAATATCGTCGTGGGGAGCAAAGGCAATGTATTTGCCGCGGGCTTGTTTAAAAACCCTGTTGCGGTGATTGTAGCCGAAGCCGGGACCTTTGACGAAATCAAACCACTTAATTCGATTGTCGCGCTGGTAGCGTTTGATAATCCGTTTGGTACGGTTATCACAACCGTCACCGACTATTAGAAGTTCAAAACTAGGCTCGGTTTGGGCCAAAACTGACTCAATGGCGCAATGTATGACATCGGGCCGATTGTGAGTCGGTAGTAAAACCGAGAAACGTGGGTTGGCGTTTACCATCCAGCTGGAGTATCGAACGAATAGGGTATTTGGTCGGTATCTATCGGCAGGCGGTATTTATCAGGCTTGGCGTGTTTATAGGGAATGGTGGGAAAATTAACTACCACAACATCAGTTTGGCCGACGTTGTGACAGGCGTGCCAAACGCCTGGAGGAATGTTCATTAAGCGCCGATTTTTTTCTGATAAATAAACCTTTGAAACAAGCCCGCGCGTGGCTGACTTAGGACGGGCATCATAAAGTACAATTTCCAGTTCGCCAAATAAAATAAAGTATCGATCCTCATGCTTTTTGTGCATGCCCCAGCCTTTGATCTTACCCGGCCGAACCGTATAGCAGTAAGCGAAGACTAAGGGTTCAGCCGGCCACCTCCAGCGTTCGTCGAACATCTCAACAACGCTACCGCGATCGTCAATGTGAGTGGTTGCCTCTTTAAAGTGCACGCCGTTAGGTAGCTTTTTGAGTTCTTTACCTTCCGGGGTGACAGTTTGATTGTCTTGCTTGGCTTTACTCATAACACATCCTATTTGATTAATTGCTCCAGGTACTGGCCATAGCCGGATTTAACCAGCGGTTCAGCTAGCTTCTTCAGCTGGACATCGTCGATAAAGCCCTGGCGCCAAGCCGCTTCTTCGATGCAACCAATCTTGATGCCTTGTCGCTCTTCAATCACTTGGACAAATTGAGCCGATTGGTTAAGGCTGGCAAAAGTGCCGGAATCTAGCCAAGCTACACCACGGTCAAGCAGAGCTACTTTGAGCTTACCCTTCTTAAGGTAGGCGTTATGGATGTCGGTAATTTCCTTTTCTCCTCTAGCACTGGGCTGCACGGACTTGGCAATAGCCACTACATCGTTATCAAAAAAGTACAATCCGGGAATGGCGTAATTAGATTTTGGTTTGACCGGTTTTTCCTCGATGGATACTACATTCATGTCTTTATCGAATTCAACTATGCCGTAGCGCTCGGGATCAGCCACTTGATAACCAAAAATAATGCCACCATCCGGATCGGTATATTTTTTGAGATTATCATCCAACGTGCTGCCATAAAAAATATTATCTCCAAGTATCATGGCAACCTTGTCGCTGCCGATAAAATCAGCACCGACAATGTAAGCCTCGGCTAAACCGCCAGGCTTATCCTGGACTTTATAACTAAAGCTGCAGCCAAGCTGCGAACCATCGCCCAAGAGTTTCTCGAACCGAGGCGTGTCGTCGGGGGTAGAAATTATCAGAATTTCGCGAATACCAGCAGAAATAAGTGTGCTTAATGGATAATAGACCATCGGTTTGTCATAAACCGGTAGCAGTTGTTTGGACGTGGCTAGGGTTATTGGATATAGTCTGGTAGCGTTTCCCCCCGCCAAAACAATCCCCTTCATAAGACGCTCCCTTCGCTTGCTCCATTTACCATTTGCCGTTTACCAATTTCCATGCATTTTCCATTTACCATTAACCATTGACCACGGAAAACAGAAAACGGATAACATACGGTGAACGGTGAACTGTGAACGGTAAAAATCATCTGCTGAGCTCCTTGTTGATGTATTCTTTCAAATCCTCGCGCCAATTTCTCGGTTTAAAGCCGGTGGCTTCTATTTTGGACAAATCAAACGAGCTATTCAAGGGGCGAGGCGCGATACCTTCTTGGCCCACGTAATATTTAGCAGTATTTGTATCAATGACTTTCCGATCGAGGTTGGCTTGGGCAAAAATCTGACGGGTCAAATCCGCCCAGCTGACAAGGTCTCCAGCGTTACTGATATTGTAAGTCCCGTATTTGGCCGAAGCTGCCAGAAGATGATCGATGGCCCGGACTAGTTCGGCTGTGAATGTCGGCCGACCAATTTGGTCGGCCACGATCGTTGGATCAACACCTTTTTTGCCAAGCTCCAGCATGGTTCGGACAAAATTTTTACCCTGGCCGATAACCCATGAAGACCGTAGCAGATAATGCTTCGGTGCTTGGGCGAGCACTACGTCACCGGCCGCCTTGCTGGCGCCATAAACACTCAAAGGACTAAGCGGCTCATCTTCGGTGTGTGGTTTTTGGCTACCATCAAAAACGTAATCGGTTGAGATATGAACTAGCGTAATGTCATGTTCTCGAGCTACCTGAACAAGGTAGCCAACGGCCGTGGCATTAACTTCCCAGGCGGCCACCCGACCTTCAGTCGATTCGGCACCGTCAACATTAGTGTAGGCCGCCCCGTTGAGAATGTATTCGATGCCTGACCAGTCGTAACCCAGCACACTATCCTTGTCAGTGATATCCATTTCGTCAATATCAGCCCATTTCGCTTGCGGATATTTTTCTCGCAAGGCTGTGCCAAGCTGGCCTTTGGCGCCAACGATGAATATATCTTCATCTTTCATCCGAGGACCTCTTTCAGCGGGGGATTGTTTCTGTCTTTGTCAGAAATAATCATTCCCTGACCGGCTGGAATCGGCCAACTAATGTTTAAGTCTGGGTCTAGTGGGTTGCAGGCGACACCAACCATATTCGGTGTCCACTCTTCCTCAAAATGGTAAATATAAATTGACGGATCATCGGAGATTGACTGGAAGGCATTGCCCAGCCCTTTTGATACAAATAGGCCTTGGCCGCGCTCAAGCTCGAAACTCAAATGCTGGCCGGCAGTAGATGAATCTTTACGTAAATCAACAATCACCGCAAAAATTTTGCCGTCAGCGACTTGGATGAACTTATGAGCATATTCAGCGTGGATACCGCGGACAGTACCTTTCTGGCTTAAAGTGGCGTTGACTTGCAAGCGTCCACCAAGCGATGGCAAACCGGATTTTTGATAGTCGCTTTCGCGATAGGATTCCATGACCGAACCACGCTCATCTGGTATGACTTTGGTCTGAACTTCAAACAGGCCCTCAATTTTGGTTGGTTTAATAGAAAAATCCTGCATGTTAACGTCCCAACTTTTTGTACTTCTCCTCAGTTGCGGCTTTTTGCGGCTGCCACCACTCGCGGTTATTTTTATACCATTCAATCGTTTCGGATAAACCCCTTTTAAAATCGGTATAAGTCGGCGTCCAGCCAAGTTCGGACCGGATCTTGGTGGCATCGATGGCGTAACGCAGGTCATGGCCGGGCCGGTCGGCCACATGCTCGTACCAGTCCTTAGGTTTGCCCATAAGCTCTAAAATCATTTCTAAAACTTCCTGGTTGGTTTTTTCGCCATTGGCACCGATCATATAGGTTTCGCCAATTTTGCCTTTTTCTAAAATCATTAGCACGGCCGAGCTGTGATCTTGGGTATAAATCCAATCCCGAATATTGGCGCCTTTGCCGTAAAGCTTGGGCTTTTGTCCCTCTAAAACGTTGGTAATGGCGCGGGGTATAAATTTTTCGACGTGCTGATATGGGCCGTAATTATTGGAGCAGTTAGAGATGGTGGCCTTGATGTTGTAAGACCGTATCCAGGCTCGGACCAACAGATCGGATGCCGCTTTGGTGGCAGAGTAGGGGCTTGATGGATTGTAGGGAGTTTCCTCACTAAATTTTTCCGGACTGCCTGGCTGCAGGTCGCCATAAACTTCATCAGTCGAAACATGGTGCAACCGTTTGTCATATTTGCGGACCGCCTCCAGAATTTGATAGGTACCAACCACGTTGGTATAGACGAACGGATCGGGCCCATGCAGCGAATTATCAACATGCGTTTCGGCGGCGAAGTGGACGACAGCCTCACAGCTGGCAATGGCTTTATCGACAGTTGCCTCATCGCAAATATCACCCTTGATAAATTTAAAACGGCTGGCATCAAGCCCGGCCAGATTTTTTTCATCACCGGCATAAGTTAGCTTATCTAAGACCGTGATATGCCAATCCGGCCGTTCTTTGTACAGATAATGCACAAAGTTGGAGCCAATAAAGCCCGCCCCGCCGGTAACTAGCAACCTCATCTTATCTAGTATAGCTACTTCCGATACTTGGGGTCTAGGGCGCCGACGTTGGCACTAATGGGATTATGCCAGTCAATTTCCGGATAAGAGTGCAAAGTATCAGAGATGTACTTGCGCAATACTTCATACTTGTCATCAGTTTTAGCTTCAAGCTTGATGGTGATATAAGGCCCGTTTTGAGAGTAGCGGATAACAAACATTGAGTCCGCCAACTCTAGACGTACGCCGTCGCCGGCCCTTTCATCATCTATAACTTCAGCCTCGGGGTAATCCTTGCGTAGCTTGGCGGCCACAACATCCATTAAGCCAACTTTTTTGTCGTCCGGGCAGAAGACTTTAATTTCTGGACTGGATTTATATTGCGGCAAAGCGCCAACCATTTGCGAAAGGGTTTGGTTGGTCCGGCCCATGGCCTGTAACAGTCTCATGGTGGCATAGGCGCCGTCGTCGTGATTAAAAAAATCAGCCGAGAAAAAGAAATGCCCCGACAGCTCGCCAATAAAGGCGGCTTTAACTGCCTGATTTTTCTTTTTTAGGAACGAATGGCCGGTGCGCCACATGAACGGCACGCCACCAGCCGCCTCAATAGTTTGTGGTACGGCCTTTGAGCACAAAGTGTTAAACATGATTATAGCGCCTTGATGGTCAGCCAGGACATCCTTGGCAAAAATGGCGACCAGCATGTCGTTCCAAACGGGTTCACCTTTTTCGTTGACAATGCCAATGCGGTCACCGTCGGCATCGTAAGTAAATCCAACGTCTGCTTTGCACTCGGCCATCTCCTTTTTCATGCGCTCCATGATGTATTCTTCGGTCGGATCAGCCACGCCCAACGGGAAGTCGGGTTCGATTTTGGTGTTATATTCAACTACTTCGCAACCAGCCCGACGGGTCAGTTCCGGAATAATCTGGCCAGAACTGGTATTAGAGGCATCAACCATGACCTTTAGTTTGCGGCCGATTTTGATCCGACTTAACACGTAGTCATAATAGGCTGATTTGATATCTTGGGCGGTAATTTTGCCGGGCTTATCAGCCTCATCATAATCTTCTGCTTCAACCATTTGGCGAATAGTCTGCATCCCCTCGGAGACGAGCGTCTCAGAATAATCATTGGCTAGTTTGAAGCCATTGAACTGCGGTGGGTTATGTGAGGCAGTCACAAATACACCGCCGGGAATTTTTAAGTGATGCTGAGACCAGTAATACATACCGACCATCTGCATACCAATATCAACTACGTCCAGTCCAACTGAAGCTAGGCCTTCAGCTGCCTTTTGAGCGTAAATTGGGCTAGTTGCGCGGCTGTCACGGCCAACCAGAGCTTTTTTATGGCCAAGTCTTTTTAGGAAGGTACCGTGAGCCTTGCCGATATGCAGTGCTATTTCCGGACTCAAATCCTCATCTACCAAGCCGCGTAGATCGTAGCCGCGAAAAATATGGGGATTAACTTTCATCCCGATTAGACCTCAGCCTTCAGCTTCATGGTTAATTTTATATTGAGGCTAATCCCGTTTTCCGACACAGATAAATAATTAGTAGCATTTAGGTGAGGTCTAACGGGATATACCCCGTTAGAAGTCTGATTTGTCTTAGACAAATCAGAAGATGTCTTTGACATACTACTTCTAATCGGGGTCATTGCCTACCATTTTACCAAGTAATATTGCGGGAATTTCGGCCAAACTATCGACAATAAAATCTGGTTTGGTTTTTTCAAGATCTTCTCTGGTCCCAAAGCCGTGAGTTATGCCAATTGTCAGTCCGACTTCGGCTACCTTACCGGCTTGGATATCGTAAGGGGCATCGCCAAGCATCGCGGCATTTTCCGCATCAACTTTTAGACCTTTAAGCGCTTCAAAAAGACCTTCGGGGTCCGGTTTATGTTTAACCACGTCATCCGCAGTTATGACTGTTTCAAAGAATCTAAGTACCCCAGCATCTTTTAGAATCTCTCTAGCTCCTGGGCCCCGGCTAGTGAAAACCGCCATCTTTATCCCTGCAGCGTGGAGTTTAGCTAGCATTTTCTCAAGTCCTTCATAAGGTATAACCAAATGCAAGTTTTCGTTTTGGAAGGTGCGATGGGTCTCAACAATTAGCTCGACATCGGCTTCCGGAACCAGGATCAAATAACTCTCATGAACCTGCATGCCTATGACAGCCGAGACAGCGTCTTTTGGTGGCGCAGGATAACCATGGCTAGTCAAAGTATGTTCGTAGGTTCGAAAAACCAGTTCTCGGGTATCTAATAGCATGCCATCAACATCAAAAACGGCGGCTTTAATTTTACTACTTACGACCATAGTCGTCCTGAAGTCGAACGACGTCCTCTTCATTAGACGGATTTGAAGGATCGGTATGCTGCCAAATTTCGGCCACCGCACCCCAGCCATCGGTACTACCAGCTCGGTGGCGCATGCCGGCGGTTGAGTTCACAACCTCACCGAATTTAATCGTTCTAGGTGATGATTGCATATCGGTATCACTAGTCATAACCCAGCAGTTTCGAGTAATACAGCGCCAAATTTCGGCACGTCGTCCGTGATATTGCCAAGATAACCTCTTACCTTGTTCAAACACCAATACTTTTGGCTGAAGCGGCAGTTTGGTATCAATTCCTTTAAGTTCAACTCCGGCGAAAAATTCGTCGACGAATTTTTTGGTTTGCTGACGGTCAAAATAAAAGTAAAAACCCCACGGACGGAGGACATCAATATCGATTATCTTGTAGCCCCTTTTTATAAAATACTGGCCAACTTCTTGAATTGCCCACAGTTTATCTTCGGACTTGATTTCTAAAAGTTGCATCAGGTCTCTATCATAACAAATCAACTCCTAGCCATGATATTATATTGGCCATATGTTACAAGATGAGCTGAATGGCTTATCCAAGAAAATTGCCGGTTTTCGTGAACCGGCAGATGCTAGTGAGGAGCAGTGGAATAATTTTACGGCCAAAACCACTGTGGCCTTGATGGCCGGTGGTGAGAGTAGCCGTTATGCTGCTGTTCTAAATGGTCAGCAAGTTAACAAAAATGCCCACCAGCTGCCTAATGGCGATACTATGATTGAAATGGCCATTCGGCTGTACCGTGACGCCGGTATCAAAAAATTCGTGGCGTTAGTGTATCACAATGCCCACAGTATTGAAGAGAGGCTTGGCGATGGTTCCGGTTTGGGCGTAAAAATCGTCTATAGCCACGATCCCCAAAAACCGGTTGGCAAGGGCGGGGCAGTCCATAATGCTCTGGTCAATGGTTCGATTCCAGCCGACCACAATCTAATCGTGGTTAATCCGGATGATGTAATTCTTGATTTTCCGACGCTGGCCCGTTTTATCGGTAGTGCTCATATTGAGGGTGTCAAAAAAAACATGCTGGCTACAGCCGTGCTGGCGCCCGGCCAAGCTTATGCCTCCACTGGCATGATGGTGGTTGATAATCAAGTTATTGACACCCAAATGTATCCGCATATTCCGGTACCGGCTCACGTTGGCATTACTATTTTTTCACCAAAGATTTACCCACGATTTAAAGAACTTTTCCCGCTAAGCGAAAAAAATGATTTTGAGCAAGTGCTTTTCCCTATCTTGGCCAAAGAGAAAAAACTCTGGTCGGTTGGACTGACGAAAGGCACATGGATTGCCGTCAATGACCTCAAATCCTACAAGCAACTTATCGAGGCCCTGCCGCCAAAACTCCAAAACTAAAATTTTGCAGAAAATACAGATAATGAAGAAATAATGTGTTCTTAATCATTTTTGTAAAAAAAGACAAAAAATGACACTTTTCCACTGAAAAAATTTTTGCGACTAACTTTCTATCTTGAAAACTAGCTTTGTGTGGATAAACTTTTGAACCAATTGCTAGTTCAACTTTCGGATATTTTCCCGCAGAAATCACTCCCACGAACTCACGTTTGGATGCTGTGCTAGGCGCCGGCGAAGCACGGACTGATCTGTATATGGACATACAGTGAAGGAGTACTGGAGCCGGCAATAACGCACAGCGCCAAAAGCCTAGCCGGTGTGGCCGGCTATGCCGGGCAGCAGGGTTAGGCGGCGTGAGTTTGTGGTTATTCTACGGTGACGGATTTAGCTAAATTGCGCGGGCGGTCAACATTCCGTCCCAACTTGATGGCCGCATAATAAGCAAATAGTTGGATAACAATAGCCACGAGGATAGGCTGTAGTTGTTCTAGTGTTTTAGGGATATAGATAACGTCGTCAACCATTTTTTTAATCTGACGGTTGCCTTCAGTGGCGACAGCCACGATTGGTCCACCGCGAGCCTTGATCTCTGAAATGTTAGAATAGATCTTTTCTATTAGCGGGCAATCCGCCGCAATCGCAAAGGTGGCAAAATGCTTATCAATCATGGCCAATGGTCCATGTTTCATTTCGCCGGCGGCATAGCCTTCGGCATGGATATAAGTAATTTCTTTCAGTTTTAGCGCGCCTTCCAGGGCGCATGGGTAGCCGTAACGGCGGCCAATATACAGGAAGTCTTGAAAGTGCGTATATTTTTCGGCTATTTTGCGAATTTTGTCGGCCTGAGCCAGGACCGCTTCGGCCTTTTTAGGTAAATTATCCAACTCACGCAGGAAATTTTTTCGGTCTTTCATTTTACCGTTGCCGAAATGCAGCCCAATTTCGGCTAACACGCAAACTTGGGCGATAAAAGCTTTAGTTGAGGCTACGGCTTGCTCCGGACCGGCGTGGCAATAAACGCCGGCATCAGTCATCCGGGCAATGGTGGAACCAACAGCATTAACAATGCCCAAGCGTAACATATGCCGACCCTCAATCTTCTTGAGCGCGGCAATCGTATCGGCCGTCTCACCGGATTGAGAAATGGCTATCACGGCAGTGCTTGGCGAAAATGGCTCAAAACGGTATTTGAACTCCGAGGCTAGTTGAACCTCAACTGGAATATGAGCTAACTCCTCAATTAAGTATTCGCCGACTAGACCAGCATAGTATGAGGTGCCGCAAGCCACGATAATAATGCGCTCGATGAGCTTGAGTTTTTCTTTGACATCAACCAGACCACCCAGTTTGACGGTGCCACTGGCGGGCCGAATACGGCCAAGCGTAGCCAGCTTGATGGTCTGCGGAGCCTCAAAAATTTCTTTAAGCATAAAATTGGGAAAGTTACCGAGCTGGGCCAGCTCCAGATCGAAATCTAGTTCCTCGGCCGTTTTTTTAACATCGGCCGAACGGTCGAAGTTCCTAATTTTATAGCTGTCGTGATTTATGATCGCCAGTTCATAATCCTCAAGATAAATCACTTTTTTGGTGTGTTCCATAATGGCGCTCGGGTCAGAAGCCAGGATAAATTCGTCTTCGCCTACGCCGAGCACCAATGGACTAGAGAGGCGCGCCGCAAACAGCTGGCCGGGCGCTAGTGAACTAATGGCCACAATCGCAAAAGCGCCCTCCAGTTCCTGGATGGTCTTTTCAAAGGCTGCTTCAAATGAGCCGCTTTGTTTGTAATGGTATTCGATTAAATGCGGTATAACTTCGGTATCAGTCTCGGTGCTAAATTGATAACCTAATTCGGTTAGACGGTCTTTAATTACCTGGAAATTTTCGATTATGCCGTTGTGAACCACCATGATGGTTTTATCATGATTAAAGTGGGGATGGGCGTTTTGAGTTGTCGGTGCACCATGGGTAGCCCAACGGGTGTGGCCTAGTGCCAGCTTGGGCACCGCCTTTTCTTTACGTACCAGTTTTTCCAAAGCTTCAACCCGCCCGGCTTTCTTGATAACACGACAGTCGCCGCCGTTGATATAAGCAATGCCAGCCGAATCATAGCCGCGGTATTCCAGTGCTTTTAATCCATCTACGACCGGTCCCAGGGCGTTTCGATTTCCTAAATAGCCAACAATGCCGCACATATTGGCCTACTGCCTAATATTGTTTAAAAATTTCATCATCTCGGCTCGAAAACGTGTGGCCGAAAACCTTTTAGCGTTTTCGGCAATTTTTTGATGGTCAAAGCTCATCTTATCGAAATTATCAAGCGCGGATGCTAAATTATCCGCGCTCGGTCTATTAAACACCATACCACTACTTTTATCTACATAACCTAATGCCCCGCCTTCGCCGTAGGCCAAAACCGGCGTGCCGGCAGCCAAAGCCTCAACCGCCACAATCCCAAAGTCATCAATGCCCGGAAAAATAAAACCCTTGGCACTGCCAAAATGCTCGGCCATTTTTTCATCGGTAGTTTGTCTTAAGAAGGTGACATTTCGGCCGGCCAAACGTTTTAATTTTTTGTGCTCAGGACCGCGACCAATAACCAGCAGCGGCAAATTGATTTTGGTGGCGGCTTTAACCGCCAGATCAATTCGTTTATAGGGAGTCTGCCGGCCGGCTGTCACATAACCATGGCGCTTGTCGGCTGGCAGGTTATGCTTGGCAAATCGCTCAATGTCGACGGGCGGGTGTATAACAACCGAGTCACGGCCATAATATTTTTTTATCTGCTCTTGTGTGTAGTTTGAGTTGGCAACGAAATAATCTGGCCGGCTAGCGGCTTTTAAATCAAGCCGACGCATCGGCCCGACCAAAAGTTTTAGTCCCAACCGAGCCAGCGGATTAAACCAGCCGAAACCCGGCTGTTTTAGGTACTGCTCATAGCGGGCCCAATAGTAATGTGTCGGTGCATGACAATAAGTTATATGGACGGCACCATCTTTGACTTTGACGAATTTGGCTTCGGCGCCGCTGGAAGAAATAACTAGATCAAACTCGGACAAATTCAGCCGACTGAAAGCCAAGGCCCGCAGCGGCGGCATAAATTTGCGCAAGACTTTTGGCAACTTTTGGGTCCAGAGTGTTCGAATCTCAGCATTCTCAAACCATGTATCACCAAACCATTTTTTGAGCCGCCCGTCATACTGCGAGGTATAGATTGGGGCGTCAGGGTACAGCCTATGTAATTCGACAACTACTCTTTCGGCTCCACCAGTGCCGATGAGCCAATCACAAACGATCGCGACCTTAAGGTCGCTCAAGTCCCTAGTCCTTAGTCCATAGTCCTTAGCAGCTGCATTTATGCTTTTAGCTTTTAGCTTTTGGCTTTGGGCTGACATTAGGAAGTTCCAATTTTACGAAACACCACCCGAATAGTTTTAATTAAGATTGTTAAATCCAACCAAATACTCCAGTTTTGAACATAGTACAAATCGAGTTTACGCCGCTCGGCAAAACTGATCTGACGCCGTCCAGAAACTTGTGCCAGACCGGTAATGCCCGATTTAACTGCCAAGATAAGATCCCGCTTATCGTATTTGTCTAGTTCATCCGGATGCAGGGCTCTGGGGCCCACCAAACTCATATCACCCTTAACCACATTGATTAGCTGGGGTAGTTCATCGAGGCTAGAGTGCCATAAAAATCGGCCAATCCGAGAAAAACGGGGGTCATCGGGCAACCAATCACCGCGACGGCGATATTCGCTTATTAACTCCGGCCGACCTAGTTTGCGGAAACCTTCTTCTGGCGATCCGCTGTAGGCCTGCTTAATTGTCCGAAATTTATAAATGGTGGCCGTGTGGCCGAAACGCGTTAGACGACGATCTTTATATAAGACTGGTCCGGAGAAGTCGAAAATTTTAATCAAAACGGCAATGATGACCATAAACGGAAGAGTAACTGCCAAAAGAATTATCCCAAAGATGATATCGGTTAGCCGCTTAACAATCCGTCCCCAGCCAATCAAAGCCGTGTGGTGAACGGCAATTACCGGAATTTGCGAACGGAACAACTCAACGCCAATATTGCCAACAAACAGCTCGGAGTTTCCGGGAATAAAACGATAAGCTATATGTTTGGTTTGGGCAAATTCTAAAATCTTGTTATTGTGTTCAGCCGCCGCAAAAAATTCGGTTTGGACGATGCTATGGATATCACTAGCTCGCAGTTTTTTGACAGCTTCCGCAAAATCGGCAAAAACCGGAATTTGCGGAAAATGCTCTCTAACGTGGGCGCTATCGCCAACCACTCCAACAATTCGGTAGCCCGAAGTTTGACTATCGCTAAGTAGGTCCACTAATTCGCGGGCTATTTTGGTATTGCCAACAATTAGAAGATTAGTGATGCCGATATGATACTTAAAAAGCTTGGCTCGAATGTAGCGAGCTAGACTGCGAAAGCCGACCAGAAAAATAAAAGACAAAACAAAAGCGTAAACCGGCACTAAGCGAGCCGGAAAAATCGGCTTATCAACAGCATATTGGTAGCCAATGACAAACAATAGACTGATGAATGAGCCAATCAACAACCTGCCGGCCTCGTTAAAACGTTTCTCATAAATTGAGCTGGTATAAAGGCCAAGCAGGGCGAAGATCAGAATCCAAAAAGGTAGTAAGGCCAGAAAAATCTGCAAATAATCACTGGCGTACACTGTTGCCGAAAGTGGCCGATGGCTAATTGAAACTCGCAGAACATAGGCAAACCCAAAAGCGGCCAAAAGCGCCAAAAAATCTCCCACTACCAAAAACAAACCATAGATGAGAGATATATTATGTTTCACTCGCAAACACCCATTGTCGCTATACTAGATTGTAACACTTCCGTTAGGAAGGAGGTTTGACCTTGAAAAAAGCTAATTCAACAATCAAAACCGTAAAGTTTTACCTTACTTTTTCCAAGGTCAAACCTCTAAATAAGAGTCTATTCCGCCCTTCAACAGCAGAAAAGCTATCGTGGATCGTTGCAGCCATATTAGTTCTATTACCTTTTCATGCCCTGCTGACAACTTGGGCCGGCAGTAATTTGGGCCACCTCGACCTTTTCCGAATCTGGAAAGAGATAATTCTGACTCTAATCCTGCCACTGGCTGCCTATCTGGCTTGGACCTCACCCCAGATAAAACACTGGCTGCTTAATTCTTGGGTTACCAGACTGTTTGGAGTTTATATCTTATTACATGCCATTTTGGGCGTTTGGGCTTTGCTGACAGACAAGACTACTGGCTCGGCCGTAGTTTATTCTTTGATTGTTAACTTGCGTTTTGTTGGTTTCTGGTTGATTTGCGCGGTATTGGCCGCCAGATCCGATTTTTTGGAGAAGCATTGGCAGAAAATTCTAATCATTCCGGCTGCCGTAGTAATTATTTTTGGCATCTTTCAGGCGCTGGCGCTGCCAATGGATTTCCTGCGGCATTTTGGTTACGGACCAGAGACGATACCGGCTTTTCAGACGGTTGATTCCAAGCCCGAGCTGCAGCGCATCCAATCAACTTTGCGCGGCGCTAACCCCCTCGGAGCTTACTTGGTATTAATTATTCCAGCGGTTCTATTGATAGTTCGACAAAACCGCATTTTTCAGGTCGGTCTGCTGATTGGCGCCATATACGGGCTTTATTACACCTATTCACGGAGCGCCTGGTTGGGGCTAGGTCTGGCGCTGATTACGCTTTTAGTCATGAGCCGGAAGATTAAACTAACCAAGCAACTGTTAGCTGCCGGTGTCTTGGCGGCCTTGATAGTACTGGCCGGAACACTGCAGTTTCTACGTACCAATCAGAGCGTTCAAGACGCTCTGCTTCATACCAGCCAGACTTCGAACGTGGCCGTGACCTCCAACGAAGCCCGCCTATCCGCCATGCGCCAAGGGGCCAGCGATGTGACTTCAGAACCGTTAGGGCGGGGGCCCGGTACCGCCGGGCCGGCCTCATTTAGAAATGAAGGGCACCAGCCTAGAATTTCTGAAAATTACTTTTTGCAAATCGGGCAGGAGGTTGGCATTTTGGGTATGGCTATGATTGCCGCAATTATGTTTTTGGTAGCCAAGGAACTTTGGCAGCGGCGCGACGACAATCTAGCTCGGATTCTGTTGGCCAGCTTTATTGGCCTGACGTTTATTAATCTTATTTCTCATGCCTGGACCGACGACACGTTGTCGTATCTTTTCTGGGGTTTGGCAGGTATTGCCTGTGCACCAACTCTCGTCAAACCCAAGCGTTAGCGCTATCATTTAGGCATGAGAAAATTAAACGGTTTCGCTTTAATCCAAGGTCTGCTCATTCTATTAATAATTGGTTTAATCGGCGGAACTGGCTGGTATGTGTGGAATGCAAAGGATAAAACTAATAATACATACAACAATGCTGACTCGGCAAATAGCTCGGTTGCCAAAAACCCCTCTAATAAAAACCCGGTGATGAATAAATTGCCTAGCAACTGGCTTGAATACAAGAACGATGAAGTTGGTTTGCGCTTAGGTTATCCAAAGGAATGGGGTGACTTAGATAAAATAACACTCTCCACTGCAGATTACGAAAATGACAGTAAAAGTTTACAGGGCCGACTTGCCATCAGTATATCTAAAAAAGAAGGATTCACTGTAGTAGCACGTAAATACGGCGCAACCATTAAACCGTCGAGTGATGGTAAGAGCTGGGTAGTCTCTGAAGAAAACCCAGCAAATGTGGATAATTACCAAGTTGGTGATATATATAAGACCAAAGGTCATAAAGTTAATGGTGGCACAGCCATTGATCTTTCTTATGGTGATGAAGATTGCTCCTTACCAAGATGGCTATTAGAATTAAAGGACAGTTACGCCGTTATCTCACTGCCTGAGTTATGCGCTGTAGGAACTGAAACCGGCAGGGAGCCGGTATCAGACGCCAACCAAAAAGCCTTCGATAAATTAAAAGAAGATTTTATAAATACGATTACCGTATATTAGTAATTTGAAATGCCGAAAATAAACAGCAAAAAACGTAGACTCGTAATCCAAATTGTCGAATACCTGATTTCCGGCGGAGCGTATTTCTGGACGGGCTACGCTATCTTTGCTTACCTTTGGTCAGTTTTGGGCTGGAATCTATGGTGGGCCAAGCTCGGTGCCAACCTCGTCGGTTGGACGGTAAACTTCCTGTTGCAACGCTACTGGGTCTTCCGCAACCCTCACTTAAAGGGGCATTTGGCCGAAGTCAGCGGACGTTATATAACTATAACCCTCATCGACTTTGTCATGGATTACCTGATTGTCTACTGGTTGCGAACAATCGGCATCACGCCGTATATTGGCCAATTTATCTCGGCCGGCTTCTTCACGATTTGGAATTACGTCTGGTACCGCTGGTGGGTTTTCCCGCAACGCTTGCCTTCGCCACGTCACCCAATACGTCGCCACATCCGTCCCCACCACCTCAGATAACCGCGCCGCATCAGCCTGCCGCCCGGCGGAGCCGGCCGCACCGCCGATGCTTTCGGTGCACTGCGGCGTTAGCAGCTCCAGTGCTCCCTCACTGTATCTTTAAATACAGCTTGGTCCGCTCTTCACTGCTGCCTTGTATTACACTCAAACGCGTTAATCTGAGGTAATATAGCTATATGGACGAACAAAAAACGAGCACAAAGGTTCGACCGACCAAAAAACAGAGAGAACTGCTGACTTTTATCGAGCAATTCATTGGCGCCAAAGGCTACAGTCCAAGCTACCGCGAAATCATGCAAGGCCTTAACTACACATCCGTAGCCACTGTTGCTCTGCATGTTAATAACTTAATCAAACGCGGCCATTTGGCTAAACGCGATCGTTCTGCCCGTTCGCTAGAAGTATTAACACCATCTGTCAGCTCGGAAGATAAGATTGTTCCAAAACAAATCAAAGCCAGCGAGGAGAAATGGCTGGTCGAGAAAATCGAACAATTTTTCAAAGATGTTGAAGACGCTCCAAAAGTAATTGACAGGGAACTGGACCAGCTCTATGTACTAATCGGCGCCCTGAAAGTCCTCGGCGCCGACGGCGCCGCCCAATCCTTCATCCCGCGCCTAACCAAACTCAAAAAACGCACAACCGGCAACCAATACACAACCTAAACCCGACCTAGAAGCTTAATGCTCTAAACTCATAAATACTTGACTACAGCATACTAGTATACTAGTATGCTGTAGTGGAAGATATGAAACCAAAGAGCGGCCGAAAACAAACGAGCTTTGAAGATCTCGCAAAGTTAATTTATTCGACCAAGGACAAGTCCTTACTAAAGGACTTTTTGCTCGGGCTGACTACGCCATACGAGCGTAAGATTTTAGCCAGACGGGTTGATATCATCAAACGTTTGTTAACGGATGAACAACAGGAAAAGATAGCCCAAGATCTTGGCGTCGGAGTTAGCACTGTCAGCCGTGGATCGCGTGAGCTCGTTCTAGGCCGGTTTAAAATTCTAAAAAAATGAAACGCCGCATTTTTCCTCAATTTACGCTCCAACTTCCTTGGACGAGCTAGCTTTCTCTTAGATTAGGAACCTAACTTAACAAGGAGTTTTTATATGGTCGGCATTAATGAGACTTGCCCTAGTGGCGAGCCAAGACAGTTCGGTAGGGTAGATATCGCCAGAGGCGAAGCGGCGATATTACATTTTTCACTCAACTCTCCGCGAGTTTCGGCCAAAATGCGAAAGTACGTTAGAGAACTTACCCAAGCAAAGTTAAAAGAACAAACAGAGGTACCGGCTCATTTAGCTCGAGTTCTGGAAAGGAGCCAACTACTAGTAGCCGTTGTCGCCCTTGATGAACAAGAAGTAGATTAGGGCGTAGACGATGGCGGCCACAATCAGGTAGATAACCACCCATTGCCAAACCGGTCGCTTACCATAGCCCGGCTTTGGAGCCGGAGATTTTTCGTTATCCATCGCGGTCTTTTAGAGTACTAGCCAGACGATTATCACGACCAAGACAACCACTCCAGCTACAATCAGCCATTTGGTCATCGGATTTTTGTCAGTTGTTGGTGGCGGTGTGGCCGGCGATTCGGTCGGTGGTGGCGGTCCGCCAGCTGGCATTGATGGAGTCGGAGCCGGTGGTGGCGGTGCTGGTGGTGTTTGAGTTGGTGTTGGAGTCGGATTTTCTTGTGGATCCATAAGTAAACCTCACTTAAGTTATGCCTATATTGTAGCACCGCTAAGCATAAGCAAGGTTATTTAATGTAAAATAAATCTACCGTGGATCCCGTTAGAGCCCGAACCGACGCAAGTATAATAATAAGCATGGCTGGTTTAATTAAGATTGATACACTACAAAACCTAGATTTTCAGGGCCTCTAACGGGATGGACAACTTGATTATCTTCTTGGCAAAATACCTGATTTTTATAATGGTTTTGATATTGCTGGTCGTTTGGTTGCGCAGCGATCATAAAAACAGATGGCAGTTTGCCGCGTTAGTAATTTTATCGGGCATCATTGCGCTAGCTTTATCATGGTTGGCTAGCAAATTCTACTATCATCCGCGGCCTTTTGTTTTAGAGAATATCAAGCCGCTTGTCGCACAGGAGACTGATAACAGCTTCCCCTCCAACCACATGCTGCTGGCCAGCACTTTGGCGTTGGTAGCCTACATCTATAATCGGCCGGCCGGCGCAGTTATGCTGGTTTTGGCTCTACTTGTCGGCTTAGGCCGAATTGGCGCCCATGTTCACTCGCCAATCGATATCATCGGCTCATTTGCCCTAAGTGCCATCGGCGTTTGGGCCGGTTACCAAATCGTCAGGCGACTGCGGCCCGCCAATAAAAAGGCTACTTCTGCCGAACAAGATAACTAATCTGTTTTAGGGATGAGCTTCTACAAAGCTGACGTAGGAAGCAATGATTTTATTGACAGTCGGTTCTAGTCTACCAAAATCAGCTGCGTTGGCAGTGAAGGTCAGATAATCGGTTTGGTTAGCTCGCGGGACTACACGCATGATGCTCTTTTTAAGTACTTTATTGTCAGTCCGCTCATAACGTATCTTCACGGCCTCCAGCTTACCGACTTTGGTAACTTCTTTGTCAGTAACTTTAATACCAGGAATTTCTTTGCTAAGAGATTCGGCTATTTGATTAGGCAGGTCCGATATTTTAACGCTTTTATCAAGCGGGCCTTTAACCGCCCGCCAAACAAAAATACCCGTCGGCTTGGTGCTACTAAGCTTTAACATGACGTTAGCGGCCTTGTCGGCGTCACTTAGCTCGAGGGGGGACCAGTTACCTGGATAGTTAACAGCAGTACCTTCAACCGTAGCGGTTTTTGTCTGATCAGCGTTCGGCACCTTATCTTCCTTCAAGAAAAACCACCAACCCATCACACCTAAAACTATAACAAAGCCTATAATTAGGACCTTTTTAGAACGCCAAAATGGTTTGGGACGATGAGGCGCCGGCTTGCTAGGAGCGTGAACCGGAACTGGCGGTTTGGTAGTTGAAGTTGGAAGCGGATTCAAACCTTTAACAGGCCCCTGTGCAGGGGTGGTATCACTATTCATGTAGGCTATATATTAACCTCTTTAGGCTGAACAATCAACCTGTTGTAGTCGATTTTACCCAACTTGCACCTATTGTTGCTTGGACACGAAATCGGCAAAGTCTTTGGAAAGTTTTCCGCTATCACCTTCTATCTTAGAAAAGTCTGCTTGTTTTGCCCTAGCCGTAAGATAAAAGGTCTGATTTAGAGTAGGCATAACGGTCATTATATTCTCAAAGTTAACATTGTCTTTACTAACCTGCTTATAGCGGACCACTATGGCTTCGTATGCACCAATCCTAGCAACATCTTTGCTGATTATGGTAACATTCTGGGCCTCTCGAGCGAGGGTATCGGCAATTTGGCCCGGCAGCGCTTTAAAGTCGACATCTTTTTGAAGCTTACCAGTAATGGCTCTGATTATAAGAGATGATTCCGGGTTAGTTTTGTTTAAGCGTAAGATAATTCCGGCGATTTTATCGGCATCGGTTAATTTAACCGTTTGCCAGCCTTCAGGGTATTTAAAAGACACCGAGCTGATGGCCGGCGTCTCTTTAGATTGATTAA
>MGCV01000020.1 GCA_001790575.1 Candidatus Saccharibacteria bacterium RIFCSPHIGHO2_12_FULL_47_17
GAAAGTCCCTCAGCGCCCACCACGCCAGAACCGGTATTTCAAATTATCTTTACTGTATATCAGTGTTGGTAGATAAAGGTAATATAAAATTTGATAATCTGACATATGTTTGATAAAATAGCACAGTTCATTTACAACCTAGAGTTCTAAAGGCTTTGACGAAGTTGAAGTAGTTTTGAAAAAGTGACATTAGAGAGAAGACGGTTGCTGCAAGATCTTCCGTATTTTTCAAAATGAATTACACTTCTGAGCCGCAGGCCCAACCTTTTAGGTAAGCTGAGCCGGGTACGCCCGTCATAGCGCATGAGTGTGTCGAATAATCGGAGCACTCGAGAATGAGCGTTTATACGTTTAAATTTCGAGAACACCTGACACGCGGGTGTTTTTTATTGGAAAACTATAAACGGAAAACAAGGTGGTACCGCCTTTTTAAGGCCCTTGTCCGATCATCGTTTTTTGGTGATTAGGCAAGGGCTTTTTAAATGCCGCGAAGCAAATGTTCACGGTAGAAGCCCTGGAAAGGAGAAAAAATGTTAATGGAAGCAATTCGACTTGAAGCTAACAGATTTGGATTTCGGCCGGAGGACTTTATTATCCGCGCCCCCGAGCAGTCAGAATTATTCGACGAAGAGGACACAAGGAAGTACATTGAGGGCTGTGACTACCTGAAATCTGCTGATGATTTGCTCTTAGCTTTAGAACTGCAAAACGCGTTCGGCATTGAAAATATCCGCAATATGAGAATATTAGATGCGATGTGCGGACCCGGTAGACTAGGTCGGGAACTTTTGGGGCTTGGAGTATCACATGTCACATTTCATGATGGGCACAGAACGATGATAAACCACGCCGAAGCTAAAGCTACGGAGACACTCGCTAGTAATGCCGATAATCAATCTGTCCGGTTTGTTACATCGGACGCCGAGAGCACGGGCCTACTCAGCAATGAATTCGACTTGGTAGTTTGCCATAATTCCATTCACCAGCTTAGAGATGATGAAAGACTACGTGGAGTCATAGAGGAATTTGCGCGTGTTACAGCTCCTGGCGGCCATATAGTAATAGCCGATTACCAGAGGGATCCAACCTCCGAATTCGTAGACGCTATAACTGAACGCTTAGAAAATACAGATGAACAGGTTGTCGATCTACTAAGAGATACATTTAAAGCGGCTTTTTCAAAGGATGAATTCGCCTCTGTATTGAGGAAAATTCCGGGTATCAGCCACTGGCTAGTAGCAGATGCTAGGCAGCCGGACCTGCTAGATTTTGACCTCGAAACGCAAATACGGATTGCCGGTGATCATATTAAAGGCCATTTAATGGACTACAGCTCGATTTCGCAGAGGGTTATTGTTAGAAAGGCACAAATATGAAAAGAAATAAATCGCAAGTCATTAGAGCAGAAGTCATTGGAAGCATGCTCAGGCCCCAATTTCTCTTAGACGCTCAAAAACTGTTAAAAAAAGGCAAAATCACACCCGCAGAGCTGGTTGCAGCCGAAGATAGAGCAGTGAAGGAAACTGTTGCTATCCAGGAAAAGGCCGGTGTAGATATTTTGACGGACGGAGAAATGCGTCGGCCGGTATTTTGCCATAACTTTGTTAAGGCTGTGGATGGCTTTGAATGGGATATCCTAGGCAATTCAGTTATTTGGTTCGACATGAAGGGAAATAAAATAGTGGACCCGGTAACGGTGGGGGTAGTAAAGAAAATTACGAAGAAACATGACATCTCTGTTGATGAATTTTCGTTTCTTAGGGCCATCACCGATAAACCTAAAAAGATAACCCTCCCCAGTCCAACAATGATGAGCTACTATTTCGTACCAGGCATTTCTGACAAAATTTATTCATCCCCTCTAAAGTACTTAAAGGAAGTGACGGGCATATTAAAAGATGCTATAGCTGAACTTGAGCGGATTGGAGTCACATACATCCAAATTGACGCGCCAGAGTTTGGAATGCTTCTTGATCCGATTCAAAGACAATGGTTTAGCGCTAAAGGCTTTGATCCGGATGCGCTAATCAGTGATGGCATTGAGATGATAAATGAAATATTCGAAGATTTTTCTGGCACAAAAGGGCTTCATATATGCCGGGGGAATGACAAAAATCGTTTCATGGCGAGAGGTGGATATGAAAAAATAGCTAAAGTAGTATTCAAAAAATCTAAAGTAGACAGACTACTATTAGAATACGATAGTGATAGAACTGGTGACTTTTCTCCCTTAGTTCATGTGCCCAAGGATAAGATAGTAGTACTGGGTCTCATATCTACAAAAACACCGGTATTAGAAAATCCGAAAGAAATTCTTAGGAGAATAGAAGAGTCAACACAGTTTGTTCCAAAAGAACGTTTGGCAATTAGTACCCAATGCGGATTTGCCTCTGTAGCCAAAGGAAATAACTTGTCTTTTGCTGACCAAGAAAAAAAACTAAAGTTGGTTTCAAGAATCGCAAAACAAGTATGGTAGGGTAAAAGTTACTTGCCGCGAAAATCTTCCGTCAGGAGAATTACTTGTGGGTCGAAAGTCCCTCCGATCCCACCATACCTAAGCTAATATCGGGGCAAATATTCTTGGTGGCGGGCAGGGCCATATTCACTGCGCATCAGGGCTTTTATTTGAGCCGGCGTTGCCGTCTTAACGCCGGGATTCAAAATGCCGTAAGGGTCAAAGATATTTTTAACAGCCTGCATGATGCCATGCAGTTTGTCGCCATATTGTAGTTTTAAATAAGGCGCTCGCACTCGGCCATCACCAGCGCCAGCCGTAATTGAACCGCCGAGTTTGATAGCCAAGCTGTAAAAACTGTCAGATATCCTAAACAGTTTTTGCCGATCACCAAGTTTTGATAAATCCAGAAGCGGTTGGAAGTGCAGGACGCCGTCGCCAATATGGCCCCAAGCTGCCGGCGGCAAACCAATTTTTTGATAGAGCCCATAAGCTTGCTGTATAAATTCGACGATTTTATCTTGAGGTACAGCGATATCCTCGGCTACCGGCACTGCCTTGGCTGGAACTTTGGCAAAATTGAGTATGGTCGCCACGCTGTCTCTGATTTTGAATATTTGGTCTTTATCATTGGCATCAGTGTAGGCCACCAAGCTACCTTCTGCCTCGGCAATCAACTTATTTAAGGCCTTAAGCGCATCTTTTTGGCGGCCCTTTTTTATATCGTCAAACTCAACAAATAGATGAGCTTCTGAATCGAGATCAGCTGAAGCACCACTAAGTTGATTAGGATTTATCCGACTGACAAGTTGCAGAGCGGGGCGGTTTATAAAGTCAAGCACGCTGGGACGAAGGTGCTTAATCTGCGGCAAAAGTTGATGCAGGCTTTCAAGTTTTGGAATGCTGGCCAGGCACAAAGTTGTCTGCGGGCTGTGTTCAACACTTGCTAATGAGACTTCGCAAATTATGCCAAGCGAGCCTTGTGAGCCGACAATTAGAGGTGTTAGGTCAAAATGGTCACGGCTCTTAACGCCGAAAATATTGTAGCCGGCCGTATTTCTAACATTTTGGAATCTGCCACGTGATTCTTCAATAGCTTCGTGATTTTCTTCCAGCAGTTTATCCAGCGCCCGGTAGATTTCGCCTTCAAAATTGGTTAGACCCATTTTTTGACTCAGTTCACGTTTACTTAGTGAGCCAGTTTCAATAACTTCACCATTGGCCAAGACGACCCTCAGCGAACGCACGTAATGGCCGGTCACGCCGTATTTGACAGATTTTTCGCCGAGTGAATTTTTGGCAACGGCTCCACCAATGGTCGAGTAATTTTGTGATGGAGGATAGGGCGGCAGAAATTGGCCATGACTAAAAAGCATCTGTTCGATATTGCTATATGTAACGCCTGGTTCAACAGTCAGGTTACGGCGCTTGGCATCAAAGCTCAGAATTTTATTCATGTGGGCCGGAAAGATTAGCAAGATACCCGGACCAATGGCCCCGCCCGAAGTATTACTGCCAGAACCACGGGCTGTAATCGGAATAGCCTGCCCTCGCTTGACCAGTTGCCAACAAAAACTGGCCGTTTTGCGGACATCTTCCTCGCTTCGTGGATAGACAACCATGGCCGGCGGCATCTGCAATATACTGCCGTCGTGAGCAAAGTATCGACGAACCTCGGCATTGGCCGTCACTTCGCCCAACAAATGTTCCTGCAAATAATGTGCAACTTTGTTCAAAAAACCTGACCTCTTTTTATTACTGTTAATGATAACATGATGGAAATTTCTACTGTGGTAAAATAACAGAGGTCGGGCGAATGGCGGAATTGGTAGACGCGCTAGCTTCAGGAGCTAGTGTCCGCAAGGACATGGAGGTTCAAGTCCTCTTTCGCCCACCATCAAAATTTATGGCTGCTCGTAGAGTAGAGTAGTTATGAATTTTGATTAATGACTGGAGGACTTGAACCTCCAAACGAAAGTGAGCAAGGCGAGCGGGGAGGTTAGCACCGCGCGGCCAGCGTAAGCTGGGTAAGCCGGAGCGCTGTCCTCTTTCGCCCACCATTATCTGAGTAGGCGCCAGTGCCAGGGCGGGGATTCCAGCGAGTTCTTGAGGATTAGTGGTGTAGTGACGTCGTTTATGCCAAGAGTTACTTTCATCTGGCCTACCGTTGAACCGGCAGACATCGGCGCTTTTATGCCATTAATTTGGTTTTTAGCATCTAGACTCGCGCCCTTCCAAGCCACAACCTTGAAGTCATCGGCAACCACAATATCAGCCGATGCGTCCCACGCTGCTGATAATCCACCTACAACTTGGCCTTTTTTGGTGATGATTCGCTGTTCAAAATTGGCCTCTAGTGATCTCAAAACTGCACGCGAATCGCTAATTGCCTGATTACGGTTTGGCGCGGCCATTACAGCACCAATAAAAGTCATATCTTGGCCAAGTATCTGGCGCTTGGCCGCAAACACAAAACAACCACCGGCCTCGTCAGTGCTACCGGTTTTTATGCCAACTACCCCATCGCTGCCCAGCAGCCAATTAATATTATTTACTTTGCCGGCCACCGCAATTTCAGCTGTCTGCTGACTAACAACTTCAGCCAGCACCGGACTTTCCATTAAGGCCTTGCCTAAACTAACTAGTTCGTCAGCGCTGCTAACCGAGTTCGGCGAAAAACCACTGGCATCAGCTACTTTGGTATTTTTAAGTTTCATGTCAGCCAGCATTTGGTTGGCATATTGAACATAGTTCTCAATTGAGCCAAAGGCCCAGCGCGCCAGCGTACCGGCAAAATTATTGGCCGAGGGAATCAGCATAGCTTGCAGAGCTTGATACTGGCTAATTTGTTCGCCGGCTACAACCTTAGCTACCGCACCACCGCGACTGTAATAACTGTTGTATGAGTCAACATCGACTTGATCAATCGTTATTATCGGGCCTTGTTCACCGGTCTTTAGAGGCTTTTGTTTAATGACGGCCAAAGCTGTAACAATTTTGGCAGTACTGGCCATTGGCACCGCTTTTTGTTCGCCGTGTGTGGCTAGCAGGCCAAAATCTTTCTCGGCCAAGGCGCCTTGTCCGTAAGTCGGCCAGGGCAGACTGACTGGTTTGGCCGGACTGCTAAAAGAAACGGTTGAAGCTGTGAGCTGCGGTATCGGTCGGGTATAGAGATAAGAACCAATTAGCAAAAGACAAACACCAAAAAGTAAAAACCAGGTTTTTAGCCTAAAACCCATAAACATCTTCATCATACACTTAAAGCCTACTTGGCTGGTGTATAATTTAGGTTAGATAAAAGGGTTAATTGGAGGAAAATCATGATAGTCGGTTTGATAATCGCGGGCGTAGTCCTGCTACTCATCATATATATCTATAACAGTCTGGTGACAGCTAAGATCCGAGTTGATGAGGCTTGGAGCGATATAACCGTACAGCTTAAACGTCGTTACGATCTAATTCCTAACCTCGTCAATACAGTCAAAGGCTATGCTAAGCATGAGAGGGAAGTCTTTCAAAAAGTTACCGAGGCTCGCACCAAGGCACTGAATGCCCAGTCAGTCGGCGAAGTTGCTCAAGCCGAGAATATGTTCCAAAAAGCGCTCAAAAGCTTGTTTGCGGTGGCCGAGGCCTATCCGCAACTTAGGGCCAGCGAAAATTTTCAAAAGCTACAGGACGAAATCACTGACACTGAAGATAAAATCCAAGCCGCCCGCCGCTTCTATAACGGTGCCGCCCGCGACCTAAACACCCGCATCCAGGTATTCCCGAATAATATCTTTGCGGCCCTGTTCCGCTTCAAAGAGCGTGAATTCTTTGTAGTAGCTGGCGAGGAAGCCACGGCTGTGGCCGAGCCAGTGAAAGTCGACTTCAGCAAATAAATAATGATCGATTTAAAAGGGAAAAGGAGAGCCCGAGCATCGGATTTACTCCGTGCGCGGCGCGATGAGGGAAAACCGTAGGTTGTCCCTCATAAGGCGAAGCCGCTTTTATGTACGAACAAATTTCTCGCAATAAAAGACGGACGGTAGTGCTGCTACTGGCATTTGTGGTACTGCTTTGGGGAGTAGCCTATGTTATCAGTGAGGCTACCGGCCAGCGCGGTCTGTTATTCTTCATTGGTCTTTTCTCACTGGGCTATGCCCTGTTTAGCTACTACGGCGGTGCCAAAATGGCCTTGGCGATTAATCGAGCTAAAGAAATCCAAAAAAAGGATGATCCTAGACTCTGGCGAACGGTTGAAAATCTAGCGATAACCGAAGGTTTGCCAATGCCGAAGGTTTATATAATGGAGGACGCGGCCTTAAATGCCTTTGCGACTGGTCGCAATCCCAGCCACGCGGCTGTCTGCGCGACAACCGGCTTGCTTAACGCAGTGGATGATCAGGAGCTGGAAGGTGTCATGGCCCATGAACTTGGCCATGTTAAGAACCTAGACATGCGGGTTAATACCATTGCCTTCGCGTTGGTTGGCGTTGTTTCGATGATAGCCGATTTTTTCTGGCGTATTACTATCTTTGGTGGTAACCGCGATAATCGCAATCAACTGATGTATGTACTGGCAATTGTGGCCGTTATTTTGGCGCCAATTGCCGCTACTTTAATTCAGCTAGCCATCAGTCGCCGCCGGGAATATTTGGCAGATGCTAGCGGTGCATTGACCACACGTTACCCCGAAGGTTTGGCCAGCGCGCTGGCCAAAATTGCCGCTGCTGGCAGTGCCACCAAAATTCAAAACACAGCTACTGCCCACATGTTTTTTGCCAATCCTTTGAGCGGCAAAACGTTAGCCAGCTTATTTAGCACCCATCCACCGGTCGAAGCCCGCATCAAAGCGCTGCGCGAAATGAAACTATAGTCATCGAAGAAAGTAGATTACTATCTGGCGATTGGCTGAGAAGATTTGATCTTATAGATGAAATTACTGAAATGCGATGTGATCCAGACGGGCTTGGCCCGGTGCAGGCTGAGCACTATGCGATAGGACAAGGTTTATGCAGGTTGAGCCATGACGAACTATGGGGAGTATATCTTAAAGTCGCTAAGGATAGTCGTCTTTAACTTATTTACCTCTGTTTCGGCTATAACCCAGTAGTAGACTTTCCAGTAGATCCGGTCTAGCCGGATCATAAAACCGCTTTGCCGCTCGTCTGGAAAGCTCACTACTGGGTATAATATAACTATGGCGAGAAAAGGGAGAAAGCAGCCTGCAAAAGCTATGGCGGCCGTTGGCAGGTCGCTTGGCTATTTCCCACGTCGACGTAAGGCTACCCGTCTGCAAAAACGAAAATACGATAAGCAAACTACCCGGGCCTATACACCGGCACCCAACAGCTTCCAATTAATCGGCCAAGTCTTTTCGATATTTAAGAAATACTGGCGGCCGCTGGGCGGCATTGTCTTGGTCTATCTTATTTTAAATATCATTTTTGCCAGTGGCTTTTCTAACATTAGCAATGTCTTTGCAGAGATAAAGCTAAATTTCCAGCAAGATGGCAAGTGGCATTTGAGTGAGGCATTTGATGGTTTTGGCTCGTTAGTTAGTAACGTCAGCATAGGTAGCGTTTCCGAGGCCGCTTCGGTTTTTCAAGGCGCGTTGTTTATCGTTATCAGCTTAGTCATAATTTGGGCACTCAGGCATCTTCTGGCCAATCAGACTATCAAGATAAAACAAGCGTTCTATCAGTCGATGACGCCACTGGTTCCTTTTTTGTTAATTATGTTTGTAATTATTCTGCAGCTGCTGCCCATTACGCTTGGTTCGTTGATAGTTGCCACCATTGTCTTGGCTATATTTACGACCAGCACAACCGCCATGGCCATCATAGTTATCAGTATATTCGGGTTGGCCATATGGTCAATTTACATGTTAAGTAGCTCTGTCTTTGCGCTTTACATTGTGACACTACCGGAGATGGAACCAAGAAAAGCCTTGCGTTCAGCTAAGAATTTGGTTAAATTTCGCCGCTGGGCTGTTATTCGGCGGGTGGTCTTTTTACCCTTATTTACTTTGCTGGCAATGGCCATAATCGTTATTCCCCTCATGCTTTACGCTGATGTGCTGGTAGTACCGGTCTTCTTTGTCTTAAGCATGTTAACTATCCTGTTTATTCATACCTATCTCTATAGTCTGTATAGAGGATTACTGGAATGAGTGATTTAAAAAAGGCGGCTGCCCGAGCGGCCAAGTTACGCGAGCTGATAAACGATTATCGCTACCACTACCACGTGCTTAATAAATCAATAATGTCTGAAGCTGCCGCCGATAGTCTCAAGCACGAACTGACTCGGATCGAAGAAAAATATCCGGATCTTATAACAGCCGATTCGCCGACTCAGCGAGTGGCTGGCGAACCACTGCCGGGGTTTAAACAAGTCCAACATAGCTCACGAATGCTTAGTTTGAATGATGTGTTCGACGCAGACGAACTGGCAGCCTGGATCGATCGCATCAAAAAGCTTCTTCCGGCTGGTACCAAACTGGAGTACTTCATGGATATCAAAATGGATGGCTTAGCGGCTGCCTTAGATTACCAGGACGGCGTCTATAAACAGGCCATTACCCGTGGTGATGGCTTTGTTGGTGAAGATGTTTCCGCCAATGTGCGGACCATTGAATCGGTGCCATTGCGGTTAAGACAAACTAAGGACAACGCAAAATTCCTCAGAGGTCGAACCGAAATCCGCGGCGAGATTGTCATGTACAAAGAAGATTTTAGGAAACTTAATGCGCGTCAGGCCAAGGCTGGCAGGCCAGCTTTTGCTAATCCGCGTAATACCGCCGCCGGCACTATTCGCCAGCTTAACCCTAAGCTAGTCGCCGCTCGGCCGCTGCATTTTCATGCCTACGACTTAATTAGAGACAGCAAAGCCGAGGTGCCAACCAATAACTTTGCTTATGAAACATTGTGCGCACTTGGCATAATCGCCAATCCTATGGCTACTGTTGCCAAATCGGCCGATGAAATAATAAATTTCTATAAAAAGTGGGAGCACGAGCGACAAAAATTGCCGTTTAATACAGATGGTTTAGTTGTTAAGGTGAATGACCGCCGACTGCATGAGCGGCTGGGCGTGGTCGGCAAGGCGCCGCGCGGTTCGGTGGCTTTTAAGTATCCGGCCGAGCAGGCAACAACCAAAGTCAAAGACATTTTTGTCAGCATTGGTCGCACCGGCGCCGCCACACCCGTGGCCATGCTCGAACCGGTAGTGGTGGCTGGCAGTACTGTGCAAATGGCTACTTTGCATAACGAAGGCGAGGTTCATCGTAAAGACATTCGGATTGGTGACAGCGTGATTGTACATAAAGCCGGCGATGTCATTCCTGAAGTTATTCGACCGTTGGTTAAGTTGCGCGATGGCAGCGAAAAAAAATTCGTCATGCCAACTCGTTGCCCGGATTGCGGCACCAGATTAGTCAAAGCTAAGGCAACAGAAGCTATTTGGCGCTGCCCAAACAATGCCTGCCCGTCAAGATCATGGAAACTAATTGGCCATTTTGCTTCCAAAGGCGCTCTAGACATTGATGGCTTAGGCGAAAAGAATGCCATGGCTTTAATTGAGGCTGGTTTAATCAAAGACCCGGCTGATATTTACAAGATTAAGAATGACGATTTGCTGAAACTGGAGCGGTTTGCTGACATCTCGGCTGCCAAATTGGTGGCGGCCATCCAAGACAAGAAAAATCCACCACTGCCAAGATTTATTTATGCCCTGGGCATCCGCCAAGTTGGGGAGCAAACAGCTATCGATTTAGCCAATCATTTTCATTCGCTGGAAAAGCTACGATCAGCCACCATCGATGAACTTAGCCAAATTGAAGGCGTCGGCGAAGTAGTGGCTGAGTCGATTGTGGAATGGTTTGCTCGCCCTAGCCACAAAAGGCTGCTTGATAAATTCAAAAAATTGGGCGTCAAACCCCAAGAAATTCGTAGATCGGCAGGGCCATTAACCGGTAAGAGCTTTGTTATTACCGGCAGTTTGGAATCAATCAGTCGGGAAGAAGCAGCTGAACGCATTCGGGCTAGGGGCGGCACCTTCCAGACTTCAGTCGGTAATGAAACTGATTATTTAGTAGTTGGCGATAATGTCGGTGCCAATAAACTCGACAGGGCTGAAAAACTTGGCACCAAACAAATCGATGAGCAGAAATTACTTGACTTGTTAAGTAAATGATTAGTGTCACATTTATTACTGGCAACGACAAAAAGGCCGAGTTTCTGGCAAAATACTTAGGCGTCAAGCTGCCACATAAAAAACTGGATTTAGACGAAATCCAATCGCTTGACCTTCGTCAAATTACCGAACATAAAGTCCGCCAAGCTTACCAAATAATAAAGAGCCCAGTTTTGGTGGAAGACATTTCTTTTATCCTAAAGCCGATGGGGGGCTTGCCAGGACCGCTTATTAGATGGTTTTTAGATGAGCTGGACGTTGAGGGTTTATGTCGACTGGTTGATCTTTATGGGGACAGACGAGCAGTTGCTGAAGTTTGTTATGCCTACTTTGATGGTCAAAAGATAAAGTTTTTTGAAGGTAGGCTGG
>MGCV01000021.1 GCA_001790575.1 Candidatus Saccharibacteria bacterium RIFCSPHIGHO2_12_FULL_47_17
CCTACGCCCGAACATCAAATGTCGGCGTTGAGCCTAACCAAAGTTTATCTGTGGTGGTCGGGTCGGGTGGTACAAGAGATGACGGACCTGGAGGTGCGGGCGGCACGTCTTCAGTTACAGGCAGTCAGCCAAATCGTGTTTTGGCTAAGGGCGGTTCAACCGGTAGTGCCCGTAGTGGTGGTGCCGGCGGTGCGTCCGGTAGTGGACTAGGCGTCACTAAATTCTCTGGTGGCACGGGCGGCACATCATCTGGAGCTTCGGCCGGCGGTGCCGGCGGCGGTTCGACAGGCGGTAGCGCGGCCATTGGCAATAACGGTTCAGCTAACTCCGGTGGCACCGGGGGCTCTGGCGGCTCGGCGCCAACCGATGGCTACGCTGGCGGTAATGGCGGCAATAACGCTGTCTCCGGTAGCAATGCGCCGTCGATTGGCGGCGGCGGTGGGGGCGGTGGCGAAGGCGCCAACGGCGGTAACGGCGGCGGCGGGCAGGTCAGAATCAGCTATAACACACCACCACCGGCACCGACCCTGTCATCTCCGGCCAACGGAGCGCAAGTAACCACCACTACTCCGCAGTTGCAGATGTCGACCACTGACGTCGACTCCGATTATGTTCGTTATGTGGTCTATGTTTACAGCACCAGCGGCATTACTGGAGGTAACTGTACTGGCAGCTTGCTGGAGACAGGGGATCAGACGGCATCACAAACCGGCTGGAGCGGGCAAGATGCCCAATCTGGCACCGCCTACAATTCTGGTAGTACGGCTACATACACTGTTCAGACACCACTGACTACAACCGCCAGCTATTGCTGGCAAGCTAAAGCCATTGACCCTGGTGGCGCTAATAATTTTGGTAGCCTGGCTTCAGCCAAGACTTTTAGTATTAATTTGATACCAGCCGCGCCCACACTAAGTTCACCGGCCTCCGGCGCGACCTTAGTGTCGACTCTACCAGCTTTTCAATTCCGAACGACAGATGCCGATAGTGACTATTTAAGATATAAGATCCTGCTCTATGCTTCGGACTGCAGCTCAGCGCCACCGCCATATGGTAGCGTTCAGACCTTCGACCAAACGGCTTCGCAAACTGGCTGGAGTGGTCAAGATACACAAACCAGTACGGCTTACATCGGTTCGGCGACAATAGCCAGTTCGACTATGGCTACATTTACCCTTTCTGGTACACCCCTCAACCAGGGAACGACCTATTGCTGGAAAGCAGCCGGCATTGATCCTGGTGGGACTAACACCTTCTCCAGCTTCTCGGCCACACGCTTATTCACGACCGAAAACACCAATTTACCGGTTGAAATCCGCGGTGGTAGCGAAATCCGCGGCGGCAGCTTGATTGGAAATTAGATAATGAGTGACTAGTTTACTGCTTACGTTAAAGGTGTTAATCTTACAGTAGTTAAAGAACATAAAAAGTGAAACACATAGTAGCTATTCTTAATCAGAAGGGCGGGGTGGGCAAAACCACCACGGCCATTAACCTGGCGGCTTATTTAGCAAGGGCCGGTCGTAAAGTTTTAGTGGTTGATTCTGATCCACAGGGTAATGCCACTTCCGGGCTAGGTCTTGATAAAAACAACTTGAATCTAACATTGTACGACGTACTGTTTTCTAAGGCGCCCAAGCACAAAGTTATCCAAAAACATAAAATTGACGGGCTGGAACTGCTGCCAGCTAACCGTCAACTAGCCGGCGCAGAAGTCGAACTGGTCAACCATCCCCGACGTGAATTTCTGCTTAAAGAGCTGCTATCAGACTTAAATTACGATTTTATTATTATTGATTCGCCGCCTTCTTTAGGTTTACTGACAGTCAATAGTTTGGCAGCTGCCACAGATGTAATTATCCCAGTTCAAGCCGAGTATTATGCTCTGGAAGGATTGGGGCAGTTGCTATCTGTTTACCAACAGGTCCGCCAAGCTATAAATCCGGACTTAAACTTACTGGGTGTAATAACTACTCTTTATGACAGCCGCAACAGCCTTAGTGAACAAGTCCGTCTGGAGTTGGCTAAACACTTTGGCGATAAACTGTTTACAACAGTTGTACCGCGCAGTGTCCGCTTGGCCGAAGCCCCCAGCTTTGGTAAAACTATTATGGAACATGACGTTAGCAGTAAAGGGGCTTTAGCATACGAGCAATTAGCCCGGGAATTAATGGAGAAAATAAATGGCTAGCAAACGACAAGCACTTGGCAAAGGTTTCGATGCGCTTATTCCAAAAGAAATTGACGATTCTATTTTGGAGGAAAATAAGCACCGAGTACAGAAAATACTCATCACCGATATTGTGCCAAATCCGGATCAGCCGCGACGTTCTGCTGACGAGGAGCTAACCGAACTCGTGGCTTCAGTTAAGCACCATGGTGTCCTGCAACCAATCATCGTTATTCGGCACGGTGGCAACTATCGAATCGTGGCCGGCGAGCGCCGCTGGCGGGCCGCTAAAGCCGCTGGGCACACCAATATTCCGGCCATCGTCCGTAGTTTGGAAGAATTAGAGCAGTTAGAATTTAGTTTAATTGAAAATATTCAGCGAATTGACCTTTCGCCATTGGAGCAAGCATTAGCTGTTTCAAAATTACAACAGCAATTTAGCCTTAAATTAGAAGAGATAGCTAAAAAACTTGGCAAAGCGCCAAGTACATTGAGTAATTTAACTCGCTTACTAGAGTTACCACAGGCCGCCATGGCGGCTTTAAGGGAAGGTAAGATAAGTGAAGGCCATGCCCGGGCTGTATTGGCCCTTAAGAGCATACCGACTAGACAGTTAGAGTTACTCTATTGTATATTAAACAACGGTTGGACAGTTCGTCAGGCCGAGCAATTTGCTGTCAAGGCCAAAAGAGTAAAAAGTGGGGTTCAAACAGCTTCCATAAGTGCTTCGGATCAGACAATTATAGCCAAGCTAGCCAAGAAATTAGCCACTGGCATTAGAATCAACCGTAAAGTTCAGGGCGGGCAACTAGTTATTCAATTTAAAGACGACAACGAACTAGCCAAAATCATCAAAAAACTAGGTGCCTAAGCACATATTGCTGTAGGATTGATTTTAGCCAGGCTGGACGCTTATTAATAATTAGGTCGACCGAGTTGCAGCGCCGAACACAAAAATAGTTCAATGGTTATGGACGATGAGGTTTGTCGAGCGGCAATAGCCGGATTGATAATTTGCCAACAATATTACGTTCGTTGACCGGCCCAAAATAGCGTGAATCTTCAGAATTGGCCCGGTTATCGCCGCTAACAAATACTTCATCGTTTTTAAGCTCAACATCCACATTACCGGGAGTGTTTTGAACCGCTATTTTATAATCACCGGCTACATCTGGGTTATAGCCATCCGGATGCTCTTTATTAATAACGCTAATTGCACCATCCTTGACGATGACACGTTCCCCCGGCAGGCCGATAACTCTTTTAATGAGTTGTTTGGGCCCGGCAAAACCAAAAACTACTCCAGACTGATTGAAAATAATGATATCCCCCCGCTTGGGCGTATAGTCGTTGCCTGTGATGCGGGCAATCGTACGTGGTAATTTGTTGACTATCAAACGGTCGCCGTGGGACAAGGTCGGTTCCATACTCTGTCCATCAACCTGATAAGACTGCAGCACAAAAGCCGATATAAACAGGGCAATCAACGGCGCCAGGGCAATTAATAATATAGTGCTGACGGCTGAACGCCAGTTTTGGAAATGCGGTCGCTTTAACCGCTTTTTAGGCGGCCGGTGGTCTTCATTAGTCATCAATCAGCTTATTATATCGGATAGCCGCTAATGTTTTTAGACAAAACCAGAATTCCAGAGTCTCGCACTTGGATGCAGTGCAAGGAAGTAGCGAGGAGCGAGCGTCGTAGCGTTACTGACGCCGCAATGCGCCAAGAGCCGGCCGGTGCCACCGGCTTCGCCGGTGGGCAAGGCCAGGCGGTGCGAGACTCGGGGAAATGTTATACTAGTGCCTATAAAGATGCAGGCCAAGAAACACCGTAGAGCGCATGGACGCCGTGACCGCTCCATAGATGGAATTATCACAAGCAATCCTCATTTAGGTACGCCAGCAGCACCTAGTGGAGGAGCAAATGACTTTTCGGGAGAACTCGGCTCTTTGGCGTCACGGGCCGAAGGTTTCCACCCCATGCGCGCTGGTAGCCATCCGGTTGGTACCTTAGCTCAAGAAATAAATCCCGACCCTCTAGAGGAGCCTATAGTTTTGGATGATATTAAACCCCAAAAAGCCAAAAGACAATCTAAGCATCCGCGCCGCCGGCGCTTCATTAAACGGCTAGCACTTTCACTTTTAGTTATCATTCTAGCCGCTGGCCTGTTTCTAGGCTTTAAAGCCTATAAAACCCAGCAGCAATTGCTAGCCGGCGGTGGTGCGGCACCGGCCGTTTGTAACGGCAACGTCGACATTAATAAATTGAAAATTGAGGGTGATGGCCGCGTTAACATTCTCCTGCTGGGTATTGGTGGCGAAGAACACCAAGGCGGTGATTTAAGTGACACTATCATCATCGCCAGCCTCGATCCGTTAAATAACAAAATTGATTTGCTGAGTATCCCGCGCGACCTATGGGTCAAAATACCAAATAACGGCTATCAAAAACTAAACGCCGCTTTTGCCTATGGCAAGCAAAATTCTAAAGCCAAGGACGCAACAGGCGAAGTTCGTGACGGCGTGAATCTAGCCGATCAAACAATTGAGTCAGTGCTTGGCGTGCCAATTCACTACCACGCGGTGGTGAACTTCAGCGCCTTTGAAGACATTGTCAATGCCCTCGGCGGTGTTGATATGTACGTTACCCCCGAGATGGCAGCTTACGAGCGACTATGGATTGAAGGGACCAACCAGCACTATACGCTAGATGTTAAAGCTGGCCAGCAGCATTTTGACGGCCGAAGAGCCCTTTATTTTGCCCGTCAGCGGACTGGCACCAGCGATTTCGTCCGCGGCCAGCGCCAACGGGCACTGCTAGTGGCCATTAAGGATAAGATATTTTCGGTCGGTACCTTCAGTAACCCAATCAAGGTCTCAAGCCTGTTAGATAGCCTTGGTAAAAATGTTTACACCGACTTCGACTCTGGTAGTATCAAATGTCTGTACCAGCAAACCAAAGAAGTTAGTTCGGCCAACATTCGATCGCTGGATTTAGTTACGCCGCCTAACGATCTTTTGACCACTGGTAGTGCTGGCGGCCTATCGATAGTCAGACCCAAATTAGGTTTGTATGATTTCAGCCAAGTCCAAAATTATGTCAGAAATACCCTGAGGGATAGTTATTTAGCCAAAGAGAATTCGTCGATAGCTGTTTATAACGGCACGACTATCGCCGGGGTCGGCAAAACCAAGGGCGATGAGCTTAAGTCTTACGGTTATAATGTGACACTGGTTGATAACGCTCCAAAGCAAACCAACCCTCTTAATACAATATTGGTTGATCTCTCTGGCGCCGCCGATAAGTATACCCGGCACTACTTGGAGCAACGCTTTAAGCTGTTTGCCCGAGATTCGATACCTGCGGAATTTGGCATCACAGCGCCGCAAGGGACGAAGTTTGTTATAATTGCCGGCAAAGACGTGCAGCAGTAGGGGGTAGGCATGCTAACGGCTCTAATGGATAAAATTAAGCCCATCCGTGGCTTTTCGCATACTATCCATTTGACCCTTACGGCGGCGCTGCCAGTCCTGGCCTACATCCTTGTTCGGATCGATTTTGTATCTGTAGCTATACTACTGGTACTGCTGGCCAAATGGCGGATCGTGGCCGTCAGACCGCGCTACTGGATGGCCAATTTGATAGCCAATGGCGTTGATATTATTGCCGGCATATCGTTTGTCATCTTTATGTCAACCACGGCCGTCAAATGGTGGCAGATTGGCTGGACGATAGCTTACATTGGCTGGCTGGTTTGGTTAAAACCGCGAAGCGGTGTCTTAAGTGTGGGGATTCAGGCGATGCTCGGCCAACTACTCGGACTAGCTGTTTTGTTTTTGAAATTTGGCGACGGGTCAATTGTCGCCTTGATGGTTGGTACGTGGGTGATTACCTACCTAGCGGCTCGGCATTATTTGACCAGTTTTGACGAACCGCACGCCCCACTGCTGGCCCATGTTTGGGCCTTTTTTGCGGCTGGTTTAGCCTTCGTACTGGGGCACTGGCTGCTGTTTTATGGGCTGGTCGCCCAAATAATTATTATCTTAACCACAGTTGGTTACGGTTTAGCGGCCCTTTATTACATGGATGCCACCGAAAAATTAACGCCATCGTTTGAAAAACAAGCCCTGGCCTTAATGGTGGCCATTTTGATTGTCGTCATTGCATTATCCGATTGGTCAGGCACCACGATTTGACGCTTACGCTTTTGAAGGAAAACCCTGGTTGTCCTTCAAGAGCCGTCAGGCGCAAACAGCTGAATAAAGTCCGAGGATTTCTTTAGTTTGTAGCCGACTATTTTGGCAATTGCGGCCAACTTTTCATGCTGTGGCGGTAGAGATTCAGTCAAAATATATTCCGTTCGTTCGCCTCTAAGGGTCGTACCCTTAGATAGTTGATCAAACAGACGGCGATAAACGTCAAGGCCGTCGCTACCGCCAAAAATTGCCAATCTTGGTTCCACGGCTGCTGCTTGATTGATACGAAAGTTACGAGGTACGTAGGGCAGGTTAGCTAAAAGGATAGTAGTCGGTAGTCGGTAGTCAGTAGACAGTAGAGGAGATAGGAGATCGCCTTGGAAGAATTTGATTTTAACACCATGAGCTTTAGCATTTTGACGGGCAACGACCAGACATTTTGGATCAATATCAACTGCCAAAACTTTGCTATCCGTAATTTCCAACTTTGCCGTAATTGCCAAGGCTCCCGATCCGGTCCCAACATCCACAATACAAGGAGTGTCCCTGTAAATAGCAGAATCGTGGCATAGCAAGTTTTTTAGGAGTTCAATCATAGTTTCTGATTCCGGCC
>MGCV01000022.1 GCA_001790575.1 Candidatus Saccharibacteria bacterium RIFCSPHIGHO2_12_FULL_47_17
CCACAATACAAGGAGTGTCCCTGTAAATAGCAGAATCGTGGCATAGCAAGTTTTTTAGGAGTTCAATCATAGTTTCTGATTCCGGCCGTGGCTCCAACACATCTTTATTAACCACGAACCGACGACCATAAAATTCACTAAAACCACGAATGTAGGCGATCGGTTCATGCTTAATTCGACGATGTATTTCTTTATTCAAGCTTTTAAGTTCTTCAGGCCTCATTGCATTTTCTGGATGGGCCAGCAGCCAGGAGCGATCTTTAGCAAGCTCATCCTCGAGCAGTATGAGGACGTCCAGTCGGGCTGAGCCGATGCCGGCGCTCTTTAACTTTTTTTCGGCTTGCGTCAGCCAGTCTCTAAGGTTCATCCCGTTAGAAGTTCGATTCGTCTTTTGCGAATCGGCAGTTTTCGTCGAAAGCTTACTTCTAAAGGGATTCATTTAGATGATCAAGTATCTGTCCGACAACTGTCTCGATTGACTTTGAGGAGTCAATTTCGATGGCACCGGCGGCCCGCAGCTCGGCATCGAAATCCGGTCGGCCGGATAGCACACGGTGTAAATCGACCGGGTGTTTACCGAAGTCCGATGTAGTGCGGCTTTTCAGACGATGTGCCAGCAATTTATCATTGGCTGTCAGAAGAAAAATTTTGTCGAACTTCGGGTAATACTTCGATTGATTAGCGGTTATTGATGCCAGAAACAGCTGCTCACCAGTGTGTTTTTGAAACAGGTCCTGAAGTACATTCTCATCAAAAATCCGCTCATGCTTTGCATACCATTCCAGGCTTGGTGTTTTTGGATGTGGAACCCGTTGCCGGGTTTTCTTATTAACATAATAACTAAAACCAGAATCAGCGTCGTAGGCCGCGTAGCCGCGCTTATGCAGTTGATGGGCAACAGTCGACTTGCCAGTACCGGCCACCCCAGTAATCAAATACCTAGCAGCCATTACTGCTCGCCTCGCTTGAGCTCCAGTTCTTTAGCTTGGAGTTTCTCGATTAAATCATCAATGCCGCCACCTAGCGCGCCCTGGAGGTTGCTGCGCGAATAACCAATCCGATGATCAGTGATTCGGTCCTGTGGGAAGTTATAGGTGCGGATCTTCTCGCTGCGGTCGCCGGAACCAATTAGACTGCGCCGGGCATCAGACAGTTGTTTATGCTCTTCATCAATTTTGGCCTGAAGCAGGCGGCTGCGTAGAACGCTCATTGCCTTAGCTTTATTTTTAATCTGGCTTTTTTCGTCCTGGCTAGTTACCACCAGATTTGTGGGCAGGTGAGTTATACGCACGGCCGAATCGGTAGTATTGACACTTTGGCCGCCCGGCCCACTGCTGCGAAAAACATCAACTCTGGTTTCTTCGGGTTTGATTTCGATATCGGCCTCCTCAGCTTCTGGCAAGACTGCCACGGTTACGGTACTGGTATGAATACGGCCACTGGATTCGGTCACCGGCACGCGTTGGACGCGGTGAACACCGGCTTCAAATTTCAGTTGCTGGTAGGCATTTTCGCCCCGAACCGCAAATATAATCTCCTTAAAGCCGCCGGCTTCTGACGGGCTTTCGCTGACCAGTTCGGTTTTTAGGCCCTTTCTTTCACACCAGCGGACATACATGCGGTAAAGGTCACCGGCAAATAAGCTGGCTTCATCACCGCCGGCAGCGGCTCGAATTTCAACAATCGCGTCCCGTTCATCGTTTGGATCTTTAGGCAGTAGAGCTTCTGTCAATTTCTCTTCATTTTGCGCTAGCTTGGCTTCGAGTTCAGCCTGTTCCGTTTTAGCCAGTTCGGCTAGTTCAGTATCGCTAAGCACTACCATGTGCTTGGTCTGTTCTAGCTGAAGCTCAAGCTGTTTTTTTTCGTCAAACAATTTAACTATAGATTGCAGTTCGGCATACCGGCGAGCCAAAGCAGGGTAGTCTTTTGATGAATAGACATCCCGGCTCTGCAATTTGCTTTGCAGGGACGACAGTTCTTCCCTCAGACTTTTCTCTTTAGAATCCATAGCTTATCTCCAGTATATAAAGAACCGCCTGAAACTCGTATAGCATCAGACGGCCTAAATAACTTAGTTATTCTGCGGCAGCGGGCTTAGCGGTTTTGGCGCCAAGCTTTTTAGCTTCAGATTTTGCTTTCTTAGTTTTGGGCTTGACGACTTTGGCAACACGCTCGGCTCGGGCTTTGGCGGCGGCCTCGCGGCGGGCTTTAAATTTATCAACGCGGCCTTCAATATCAACCAATTTTTCCTGGCCGGTAAAGAAGGGATGCGAGCTGGAAGAAATATGGACTTTTACCAGTGGGTATTCTACACCATCGAGCGTTATGATCTCTTCTGTCTGGGCAGTTGAACGAGTTAAAATGGTCGTGTTGTCATTGCTGTCGGCAAAGACAACCGGCCGGTAGTTACTAGGATGTAAATCCTTCTTCATAAGAGAGTAAGTATAACTTTTTTACCCTTCTCAAGTCAATAAACTATGCAGCTAAACGTTTTTTAGGCCAATCCGGCTCAAAGACACACGCTTCACCCTTTTGTTGATAGATATCACGCCGTATGTTTGAAATTACACGCCAGGCTTTAACTCGCCGATAAATTACCCTAGTGAGGGGCAGCTTAGGGGAGCCATAGGCAACAATATCTGTATCATTTAGCCCATCTTCCTTAAGCGTCCAATGAGAGGCATCGAATGGATCAACCATCGGTTCACGGTAGTAATGAGTTTCAATACCATTGGTAACATGATTAAGACGGCTGCCTTGCTTATATAGTCCAACAGCTCTTTCATCTGACTTATACCCGGGCCAGTTTTCAGCCATAGCTATATTTTAACCCTTGAATAATTATCAGAACAGCTTTACAATGCCAAGACTAAATTAAACAGTGCGGTGATTAGTCCTCTCTAGGAACACCATGTAGGTTTCACGGAGTCTGCCGCACGAAGAGGAAGGATTTAAATTGTCCGTTAAAAGCATAGATATTAAAGAGCTTTTGCAAGCCGGTGCACACTTTGGGCATAGCTCTAGCCGTTGGCATCCCAAAATGGCGCCTTACATTCATAGCGTGCGAGATGGTAACCACATTATTGACCTAACTAAGACTGTTGTGGCGCTGGAGCAGGCTTTGGCTTTTTTAGAAAAAACTGCTGGCGAAGGCAAGCAAATACTGTTAGTTTCAACTAAACGCCAAGCCCGTGATAAGGTCAGAGAAATTGCCGAGGCGCTCGGCATGCCTTACGTTACCGAGCGCTGGCTAGGCGGTATGCTAACCAATCAAGCCACCATTGGCGCCCGTATTAAATATTTGGTTGATCTTGAGAACAAGATGGCTGGTGGCGAGCTCGAGGCTCGTTATTCCAAACTGGAAGTCCAGCGCTTTGCCGAAGAAATTGAAGCCATGAACAAACTTTACGGCGGCATCAAGAATTTACAGGCTAGACCAGGAGCCGTTTTTGTGGTTGACATGCTCAGTGATAATATTGCCGTGCGCGAAGCCCGCAAGCTAGAAATCCCGGTGGTTGGTTTGGCAGATACTAATGTCGACCCCAGCCTGGCCGACTATCCGGTTCCTTGCAACGATGATGCCACCAAAACGATTAATCTTATTCTTGATTACGTTAAATCAGCAATTGAGGTGGGCAAGAGCGAAACCAAGGCGCCAGCCACCCCCGAAGATAAACCAGCCGAAGTTGCTCAAAAGCCGCTCGCCAAGCCAAAAACTGTAACCGCTGACCGACAACCTATAACCTTGGCAAAGGAGACAAAATAATGGCCAAGATTTCAATCGATGACATTAAGAAATTAAGAGAATTGACTGGCGTTGGAATCAGCGATGCCAAGCAGGCCTTAGTTGAATCTGACGGCGATTTCGATAAAGCGTTAGCTGCTATGCGCGATAAAAGCCTGGCTAAAGCCGCCAAAAGGACTGAACGCGAAACCTGGGCTGGTCTAATTGCTACTTATTCCCACGATGGCCGGATCGGCGTGGTGGTGGAGGTCAATTGCGAAACTGATTTTGTGGCTAAGACCGATGAGTTCAAAGAACTGGTCAAGGACCTTACTTTGCAAATTGCGGCTTCCGAAGCCGAAGATGTCAAAGCGCTTACGGATGAACCATTCGTCAGACAGCCGGATGTATCGGTCGGCGATTACGTTAAAGAGCATATTGCCAAGCTCGGCGAAAATATTGTTATTCGCCGCTTTGCCCGCATGGTCTTGGGTGAAGTCAACGGGGAGTAAAATAAGGCTATGAATCCCGTTAGACCTCAGCCTGCAATTTCCAAGCTAATTTTACGTCGGAGCTGTCTTAGGTTTCTAACGATAAACGATTATCATAAGCCAAGGGTGAGGTTCTAACGGGATGAACCCAAGTCAATTAATTACCGAGACTAAAACCAAACTAGAGCGGGCCAAGGCCCATTTTCAGGACGAGCTTACCAAACTGCGAACCGGTCGGGCGCATCCGAGCATGCTTGACGGCGTGATGGTCGAAGCTTACGGCCAGCCGATGCCGCTAAAGGCCGTTGGATCAGTACTGGCTCCTGAGCCTCAGCTGCTGCAAATTACGCCGTTTGACATTGATAACTTGCAAGCTATAGCCAACGCAATTCGTGATGATAGATCACTCGGATTGACACCAACGGACGATGGACGAGTTGTAAGGATAAGCTTGCCGCCCATGACCAGTGAAAATCGAGAGGCCATGGTCAAGGTTCTGCACCAAAAGGTTGAAGATTGCCTAGTGACGGCTCGGCAAGTCCGTCACGAGGCTTTTCGCAAAGGCGAACAGGCCGAAAAAGACAAGCAAATTGGCAAAGACGAACGGCTGCATTTTGAAAAGCAAATTGATGAACTAATGGCTAAGCACAAAGCCGAAATCGAAACACTAGCCCAATCCAAAGAGCAAGAAATTCGCACTATTTAGGCTTAGACGCCGGAAACTATTCCCCACGTAATTATATCTACATATCTCATATATCTCACACTACCATTGAAGCATTTAAATATTTAAATGCTTCAATGAGGAAATATAAAAAAGGATCAAGCAGTTAGTTTCGGGCGGCCGGTTTTTGATGAAGTTGTAAGTTATACTTAATCTAATGCAAGTTCTGCTAGCTATTTTGGGCTTCCTGTTGTTCGTCGGTCTGATTTTGGTTCACGAATGGGGGCACTATTTAGCTGCCCGCCGCAGCGGCGTTGAAGTTGAGGAATTCGGACTGGGTTTGCCGCCACGGGCCTGGGGTAAAAAAACTAAATCTGGCATGTTGCTTAGCCTTAATTGGCTGCCACTTGGTGGCTTTGTCAAGTTAAAAGGCGAGCACGACAGTGACCGCGAAAAAGGCAGTTTTGGAGCCACTAGCTTTGGAGGTAAAACCAAAATTTTGCTAGCTGGAGTAAGTATGAACCTGATAACCGGCCTGGTACTTCTAACGCTTCTAGCGGCGGTCGGTATACCGAAGCTAATCAATCAAGAGACAGCCGGCCAATCTCAATTTACGCTCAAGAGTGATGAGCGGCTGATAAGTTCCCAAACCATGGTCTACTACATTGTGCCGGACTCGCCGGCCCAAGCGGCAGGTATTGCTGAGCGAGATATTATCGAGGTTATTGCTAGTTCCAGTGAAAGCCGCAAAATCACTAACGGTCAAGATCTTAAATCAGCTACCACCCACTTTGCCGGTCAAACGGTCAATATTACCCTCAAACATGGCGGCCAGCAGAAGGTAGTGCAGGCCAAGTTACTCAGTGCCGCCGAGGTCGAAGCCAGCCAAAAGACGGCTCACCCCAAACCCAACCTCGGCGTAGCACCAACCAGCCTTGAAGTTGTCCGCTATAGTTGGAGCGCGCCGGTGGTAGCCGTTGGCTTCACCAAACAATTGATTGAACTAACTGCCAAAGGATTGTGGCACGCCCTGGAAGGTTTGGGTTCGGCCATTGCTGGTCTGGCCACCGGCAATCAGGCGGCTCGCCAGGCCGGCCAGACCCAGGCCAGCTCACAAGTCGCCGGCCCGGTGGCTATCATGGTTGCGATCTGGAATAGTGGTTCGCTAGGGCTTAATTTTCTGCTAATGTTTGTCTCGATAATATCGCTATCTTTAGCCTTTATTAACTTGCTGCCTATCCCGGCTCTTGATGGCGGCCGGCTATTTGTTATCGGTCTGGCGCGAGTCCTGCGGGTTCGACTGTCGGCTGGCGTCGAGGAGCTTATCAATGGATTAGGAATCACGTTGATTCTCCTGCTAGCCGTATTAATAACAGTTGTCGATGTCAGAAGATTCTTCTAAAGAAATCCCACCTAAGAAAAATTTCGGTGGGCCACTGAGGGCAATTGCCAATGCTTTGGCGATTTTTTTATTTAGTCAACTAATTGCCGCTCTGTTAATCGAGCTTTTTGCCGCTTTATATCTCAATCGCAGTCCGACTGTCTCAATCTTAAGCTATTCAGCTATCGCCCAATTCTTTTATATTCTGATTGCCGAAGTTCTGGCAGTGGCGGCCGTGCTTTGGATACTTAAAAGACGCAAATTAAGTCTGGTTGATATTGGTTGGGGCAGGCGGCTAGCTGGCCGGGATTTCACATTAGCTATCGGTGGCTTTATCACTTTCTTTGTGCTTTTGATTGTGGTTAACGCCTCATTGGCAGCACTTATTCCAAGTTATAACTTAGATCAAACACAGGATGTTGGCTTTAAAACGGTCAGCGTTTCGACTGACAAGATTTTGGCTTTTGTAGCGCTAGTGGTTTTGCCACCGCTAGGCGAGGAATTTCTGATGCGCGGCTACCTTTATTCGATTTTGCGCAGTCGCTGGAGCTTTGTTTTAGCCGGACTTGTCACCAGCGCCTTATTTGGTGCCGCCCATCTCTTAACGGGTTCGGATGGCATTTTATGGGCCGCCGCTGTTGACACCTTTATCTTGTCCTTGGTTTTGGTTTACCTGCGCGAAAAATCCGGCGCCCTATATGCACCTATCATGGTCCATGGACTTAACAATATTTTAGCCTTCAGCGTCTATTTCAGCACCTAGGAGGCTTGCTCTGGCGTTGGCCTAAAAAGCCATATACAATTTAAACCCATGAGGCTATCACAGCTTTTTACTAGAACAGCTCACCAAGTGCCGGCCGATGAGCAATCGCTCAACGCCAAACTGCTAATTCGCGCCGGCTATATCCATAAAGAAATGGCCGGCATCTACGATTTCTTGCCGCTTGGTCTGCGGGTCTTAAATAAAATCATTGGCATCATTAGAGACGAGATGAATGCCATTGGCGGCCAGGAACTTCAGATGAGCAGCCTACAGCGCGAAGAACTGTGGCAAAAGACCGACCGCTGGGACGACAAAAAGGTCGATATTTGGTTCAAATCTAAATTACAAAACGGCAGCGAGGTCGGACTGGCCTGGTCGCACGAAGAGCCGATCGTCGATATGCTCAAGAACTTTGTTTCCAGTTATCGTGATTTGCCGATCTGTGTCTATCAATTCCAAACTAAACTGCGTAATGAAATCCGGGCCAAGGGTGGTATTTTGCGCACGCGTGAATTCATCATGAAAGACATGTACTCGCTGAGCCGCACGGCCGAGGAACACGAGGCTTTTTATCAGCAGGCGATAGAGGCTTACCACAAAGTTTTCAAACGCATCGGCATCGACGATAAAACCTTCTTTACTTTTGCTTCTGGTGGCGCCTTTACGCAGTTTAGCCACGAATTTCAAACATTACTTGATACCGGCGAAGATACAGTTTTTTTGGACCGCAATAAAAAAATGGCCGTCAACGAAGAAGTCATGAGCGATGAAGTTCTAGCCCAGCTTGGGCTCGAAAAAGCCAAACTAGACAAGGAGAGAGTGGCTGAAGTTGGCAATATATTCAATTTTGGTATCACCAAAGCCGAGCAGCTGGGCCTGCAATTCAGTGACGAATCGGACCAAAAACAGTCGGTTTTTCTAGGCTCGTATGGCATCGGCGTAACCAGGTTGATGGGTGTGGTCGCTGAGCTGTTTGCGGATGATAAAGGTTTAGTTTGGCCGCAATCGATTGCGCCGGCACATGTCCATTTGGTAGCCCTGCCAGGCAGTCAAAATCTTCAAGCCGCCGAAAAACTCTATCAGCAGTTGACAGCTGCCGCCGTTGAGGTAATATATGATGACCGGGGGGAGTCTGCTGGCAAAATGTTTGCCGATGCTGATCTTCTGGGGATACCGCTCCGGCTCGTCATAAGTGAAAAGACACTTGCAGATGGCGGCTTTGAGCTAAAAACCCGCACTGAATCAGAAGCCAAGCTGGTATCCAAAAATTCGATTATTGACATCGTAAAGCGGTAAGAATAAAGTGGCTTGAGGCATTTAGCTCTCAAGAGTGTTTTTAGGGGTCTAAGAAAGTAAGAAAGGATAAGTTGGTAAGCTATGAAAAAGACGTTCAGCTTAACTCAAGACGGTATCAACGAGCTCAAAACCGAGCTTAGTGAGTTAATTGGCCAAAGAACAGCCATTGCTGAACGGATTAAGGCGGCCCGCGAACTAGGCGACCTTTCCGAAAATGCCGAATATCAAAGCACCCGCGAAGAACAGGATCGATTAGAAACCAGAATTTCCGAACTGGAAAATGTGCTCAACAACAGCAAAGTTATTCGTAAGCCCAAAACCGATGGACACGTGGTGCTCGGTTCAACTGTTAAACTCAAAAGCCCAAGCGGTAAAACCACCCAATTTCAGGTTGTCGGCACCATGGAGGCCGATCCTTTGAACGGCAAAATCAGTGATGAATCGCCAATCGGTGTAGAGCTAATAGGCAAAGCAGTCGGCGACAAAGTTACTATCGCCAACTCCGAAGCCACTACCTACAAAATCACCCACATCAGCTAGGGGAGAGAGACTAGAGTCTGGAGTCGAGGAGTCCTAAACCCTATACCCTAAACCCTATACCCTTTATACTTTTATGTATGAAGTGGCTGGAGAAGATTGTTAATGAAGTTGAAAGTCGTCAGCCTAAAGGTAAGGTGCTGATTGAATCAGGCGCTAGTCCGTCTGGCACCTATCACTTTGGGCATTTGCGCGAAATTATCACCTGTGATGCGATCCGGCTGGAACTTCTAAGTCGTGGCCGGCAAGCCAAACACATCCATTATGTTGATGATCTCGATGCGCTACGTAAAATTCCAGCCAACGTGCCAGCCGAGTTTGAGAAATATTTAGGCCAAGCCCTTTGCGATATTACAGCGCCGGACGGCTCGAAGGCCTCATACGCCGACTTTTTCTTAAGCGATTTTCTTAAGGTCGCCAAGGCTTTAGGTATCGCAATGGAGGTTATCCACGGTAGCGAAAAATACCGCAACGGCTTCCTTGTGCCGGCAATCGAAAAAACGCTTCGCAGTGAGGACAAAGTTCGCCAGATTTTAGAAACCGTTTCCGGCCATAAGCTGGATGATCATTGGTCACCGCTACAGGTGATGGAAGACAAATATTTAAAAAACCGTAAATTTTTGTCGATCGATAAAACTGCTAAAACACTCGATTACGAGGATGCTGAAGGTGAAAAGCAAACTATCAGTTATGCTCACGGCCAAGCCAAATTGAACTGGCGAATCGATTGGCCGGCCCGTTGGTGGCTGCTTAATATAGCCGTTGAACCGGCCGGCCGAGACCATGCCTCAGCCGGCGGCTCGTTTGATACCGGGCTGGCGATTGTCAAAGAAATTTTTGGCGTCGACGGTCCACTACCAGTACCGTATGATTTTGTTAACCGGGCAGGTGATAGCAAAAAAATGAGCGCCAGTGCTGGCACCGGCATCAGTGCCGTGGAAGTAACTCAAGCTTTGCCGCCGGAAATCGTCCGCTACTTCATGTTGCGCTTTCCGCCTGCCAAAAGACTATATTTTGACGAGCAAAATGTAGCTCAGCTGATTGATGAATTTGCCGAGCTGGCAGCTAACGAACCAGACTCAAAACTGGTACAAATAGCTGTTGGCGATTCGGAAAGGGTAGTGAGTGGCGTACCTTTCACTCATTTGGTAGCGGCCTATCAATCCTCTTTAAAAGATCCTCAAAAAACCCTAGCCACAGTTAAAAGAACTAGTAGTGAAAAAGTTGATGAGGTACTCGTCAAAAAAGAGCTTAAATACATTGATGGCTGGCTCAAGAACTGGGCACCCGATGCAATCAAATTTGAACTTCGCCAGACCATTGATTCAGCTGAATTTAGCCAGGCAGAAAAAAACTTCCTCAAAGCTTTAGCCGACAAAATTACCTCAGCTCCACCGGCTGCCGGCGGCGACTGGTTTCACAAAGCTATCTACGGCTTGCAGGGCGAAAGCGGGTTGGAACCTAAAAAGATATTCGAAGCTCTCTACAAGGCCTTGATTGGCAAGACTTCAGGCCCACGAGCGGGCTGGTTTTTGTCAATTTTACCGCGCGATTTCTTAATCAGACGCTTAAAATTAGAAGCTTGATATTATCAGCTAAATAAGTTATGGTATGACGCATGTGTTTATCACAGATTAGTTTTGAGTCTAAGAAAAAGGTCACGAAGCCCTGGTCGTGATCTAGTTAGAGTTTGGTAAAAATCCCGCTCCTGGTCACGACCAAAGGAGCGGTTTTTTAATATTTAATTTCCAAAGGAAAAGGTTAAAATGACACACTTAGATGTTAGTTTTGAAAGACGATTTTTTCAGCCTCTGAGCAGCCACGAGTTAATGTCCGAATATTCTGAAGCGGAACTGTTCGACTTTGCTGAAAACGTCCGATTTGAGTGGCAGCCGGCCGGCGAAAGGCCGGTGGCTACTTGCCGACCGCGAGATATGAGAATATGCTCGCTCATTCAATCGATGGAAGGTCTTGATCCGGCATGGGCGCCAGCTATGGGCTTAAGGGTTGGCCCTCGGGTTATTTGGGAATGGGACCGTGCCAACTACCGAGGGAGATATCGGCAGCTGGGTGGCATAGCTCTTTTTAGGCCATATGAAGCCGCTGAGGCAGCTTTTCGCCGCAATCTTTATCGGCCTAACGATGAAGCTCAACTCTCCCGGCTTAGTGACAGAGAAGTAGAAAATTTCGAAGCCGCCAGAATTGCAGCCTCCTGCCAGATGACGTCCGGCCATCTGCTTTTTATTGCCGGACGTTCAGGTCAATCAATAAAAGCTTTGGTTTCGCCAATTGGCCGTGACTTATATCGCCTAGCTAGGGAGGGAGTAATGGCCGGCCCATACATTCGGCAAACTGCCGATGGGCCGGTTCAAATGTCTGGCATCGGACTATATGAGAAAATAGCTGCAGGCGAAAGTCAGCGGAGGCAAAAATGGCTAGTACCATCTTTACAAGTCGGAAATTAGCAGCCAAGCTAGCGGCTAAATACGGCACACCTATCTATGTCTATAACCTAAGGGGCTTGGAAGCTAGAGCCAAGCAGCTGCTCGAGGCTTGCTCGATTGCTGGCTGCCTGCCTCGTTATGCCATCAAAGCCAATCCGCACGAGCGAATTCTCAAATTGTTCGCTCGGTTAGGTCTTGGTTTTGACGCCAGTTCTGAATATGAAGGAGAGTTGGCCGTCAGCATAGGTATCGCACCACAAAAAATAAATTTGAGTTCACAACAGCCGCCAAAAGACCTGGAGAAAATACTGCAAAGCAGAGTTGAGTTTACCGCCACTTCGCTGCATCAGCTAGAACTAGTGGCGCAAACCGGTTGGCAGGGCAATATTGGTGTACGCATCAATCCTGGCATTGGCGCCGGCGGCACTAACCGTACGGCCACTGGCGGTGTAAGTGCCAGTTTTGGTATTTGGCATGAATATATACCTAAAATTTTGCGCTGGCAGAAACGCTCAGGCTGCCAAATCGTGCGGCTCCATATTCACATTGGCTCGGGCTACGACCCTAAAATCTGGCACAGTTCGATTAATACGGCCTTGAGTTTAGTCGAGCAACTGCCTTCAGTGACAATTTTAAACATGGGCGGCGGGTTTAAAGTGGCTCGAATGCCTGATGAAACCGAGGCTGGTATGGCAAAGATAATTAGGTCTTTTAATATTGCGCTTAAAGATTTTCGTCGGCGAACAGATCGAGATTTGCGACTTGAGATTGAACCGGGCACTTGGCTGGTAGCCAATAACGGACTGATTCTAAGCCGGGTGGTAGACATTGTTGACACCGGCAAAAACGGCTTCCAGTTTATAAAACTAGATACCGGTATGAACGATTTTCTACGACCTGCTATGTACGGCGCTCAGCACGAAATCGAGGTTTTAAACCAGGCCACAAGCAAAAAACACTACGTGGTTGTGGGCCATAATTGTGAATCCGGCGATATCTTGACGCCTGAGCCGGGTAATCCCGAATTGATTCGACCGAGGCTGCTAAACATGGCCGGAATCGGTGATTTGGTTGCAATCGGTGGCGCCGGCGCCTATGGTGCTAGCATGCGGGTAGCTGGCTATAACAGCTTCCCATCAGCCGCAGAGGTTTTCGTTGATGAGTAATTGAACTCGATCGCTCCTATAAAAAACGGCGCTGGAGACGCTGCCGCGGACAATCCGTTTGTCTGAAAAACCGCTGCCACTAAAAACCGTCTATAATTAAACTAAATGGCAGAGGCAGCAATTACAACCTATGGCCTGAGCAAACGCTATCAAAAGGCTAGACATTTTGCGCTGCGCGATCTGGAACTCAATATCAAACCCGGTGAAATCTATGGCTTTTTAGGGCCTAATGGGGCTGGCAAAACCACCACCATTAGGTTGCTGATGAATTTCATTGTGCCAACCCGCGGCCAGGCCAGGATTCTGGGACTCGATACGCTAACGCAGTCTGTTCAGGTCAAAGACAAAGTTGGTTATCTGGCGGGTGAAGTTGAACTTTACCCGAAAATGAATGGCCGTCAACTGCTGGCTTATTTAAGCGATCTAAGACCACCACCGATAAGCGGCTATGTCAATGTACTTTGCCGACGGTTTAAGGTAGAGCTGAATCAGCGAATATCATCGCTGAGCCGCGGTAATCGACAGAAGCTGGGCATCGTCCAAGCCTTCATGAATCATCCGGAGGTACTAATATTGGACGAGCCGACTGCCGGTTTGGATCCTTTAATGCAGGAAGAATTTTTTGATCTGGTGCGCGAAACTAAAGAGCGTGGCGCGACAATATTTTTAAGTAGCCATAACCTAACTGAAGTTCAAAAAGTTTGCGATCGCGTCGGCATTATCCGGGCCGGCCGCTTAATCAAAGAACAAGACATCGGCGACATTGTTGCCAGCTCAGTTCAGGTATTTAATATCGCCTTTGCCAAACCAGTGCCAGAAGCTCAGCTGCGGACTATCGCTGGCCTCAAGCTAATACTAAATAGTCAACATCACGCGACTATTAAAGTGAGAGGCGATTTACGGCCGTTGTTTCGAGTTTTAGCCAAGCATCAGGTCCGCGCCTTGGATCGCCAAGAGAGCGACCTGGAAGAAGAATTTCTAAAGTTCTACCGAGGCCAGTCGTGACTTCGTCACTCCAATATTCAATGAACAAATGGACTAATGAACAAATGAATGCCATTAATGCTTCTAATGATTCAATCTATTTAAACCATTACTTCATTGACTATTCATTGAACATTGAACATTGTTCATTGATCATTGCCTCCGAAGGAGGCCTGTGATGTGGGCTGTATTGCATTGGACTTTCTGGCAGCGGCGTTGGTCAACGCTGTGGTGGTGCACTGGTGTCTCCAGCTTTATCATTCTGAGTCTTAGTTTCTATGCTTCGTTCCGCGACCAGGCTGTCCAACTAAATGAAGTTTTGAGTCGTTTACCCAATGCCGCCCATGCCCTAATTTCTGATACAACTGATTTCTTAACGCCCGAAGGCTTTCTTAGTGCCAGACTGTTTTACCTTTTATTACCGTTGCTGCTAAGTATTTTGGCCATTGGTCTGGGCAGTAGCTTGATTGCCAAAGAAGAGGATAGAGGAACTCTGGAGGTATTGTTATCCCGACCAGTTTCCCGCGTTAAACTACTGGCCGGCAAAGCTTTGGCCGGATTAATTATTGTCTTGGCTGTTAGCCTCGTCTCGTTAATTACGGCAGTCGTAGTTTGTAGACTAGTGAAGCTGGAAGTGGCCTTTGATCGGATTATTCTGGCGACTCTACTGTCAACTTTGCTGGCCTTAGTTTTTGGGGTCATCGCTTTTGCGGTAGCAGCTCACGGTCGGGCAAGGGCCGCCAGCGTCGGCATCGCCACCTTATTTGGTATAGCTAGCTATTTAATCTCTTCGCTTGATGAAGTCGTTGAGGTTTTACGGTTTCCAGCCAAGCTGCTACCTTACCATTATTACCGCCCCGGCGAAGTATTGGTTGGTAATTTCAATTGGCGTTTCGTAACTATTTTGGTCAGCGTTATTGCAGTTTTAATTTTGTTCTCATTTTTAAGCTTCCGCCAGCGCGACCTCAACGACTAATAGCCTCAATTATTATTCGGGACATTTTTTCTATTACATCAATACTAACTTAGAGCTAGACACCTATATACATATTCTATAGAATACACGAATAGTATATGTATGTAGGATGGTTATGTAGGGTAGGATGCGCGGGGCAGGATACTCAGGGAGGTTAAATGATGAATGTAAGACAAGTAGAAAAAATAGTGAAAGGATTTGCCAATCGTCGGCGTATTCAAATTTTGATGATCATTGAAAATAATCCCGGCATCACACTTTACGAAATTGCCCAAAAGGCCAAAATTAGATTTAGAAATGCTAGCGAGCATACCCGGAAACTGGCTGAAGCCGAATTGATAGTCAAAAAGTATAAGGCTCAAACTGTCGAACATCGATTGACCGATCGTGGTCGAAAAGCCCTGAAGTTTTGTAGAATAATAGAATGACGCAAACGGCAATTTTTGCGGCTGGGTGTTTTTGGGGCGTACAGTATTATTTTGATCAAGTGCCGGGAGTGCTGGAAACAAAAGTCGGTTACATTGGCGGCCACACCAAAAACCCAACCTACGAGCAAGTTTGCAGCCATACAACTGGTCATGCCGAAGTCACTAAAATTATTTTTGATCCCAAAAATGTTAATTATGAAACACTCGTTAAGCATTTCTTTCGGATGCATGACCCCACTCAATTAAATCGTCAAGGCCCGGATGTCGGCGATCAGTACCGCTCGGCAATTTTTTATACTGATAAGCGACAGAAAGAGGCTGCTAAGAAAATCTTAGATGAGCTCAATAAAACGCAGTTTGATGGCCAAATTGTAACCACGCTAGAGCCAGCCAAAAAAATCTGGCCGGCCGAGGAATACCACCAAAAATATACAGAAAAAACGGGACTCGGTATGTGTCATGTCCCGTATACTCCAGTGTAAGGAATGCTTGCCCCGCACCAAATCCTGAGTGGAGAAAAGGGAGAATATCCCTATTTCGGAACATCAAGATTTTGGTGCGGGGGTGCCATGTGGCTTACGAGCCAATTTAATCGGCGTTAAAAAATCCGGTTAGAGTTGTTTTGGCGAGGGTATGACTTTCCATAGCCTTTTCCAGTGTTGATCTGTCGCTGCCGGCCGGCAAGTTCAGAACACTATCCAAAGCATAAAGCTCAAACATGTAACGATGAGTACCGGTACCAGTCGGTGGGCAGGGGCCCATATATTTATTTTGGCCGCCGTCGTTTTGGCCTTGAACGGCGCCGACTGGGACAGAGTTAGCGTTGATGGCGGTGGTTGAAGTTGGTAAATCCCATATTAGCCAATGGGTAAAATCGCCGCTGACGGCATCGGGATCATGAACAATCAACGCCAGAGCCTTGGCCTCGGTCGGGGCGCCGGTAACCGCCAATGGCGGATTGACGTTTTCGCCCTTGCAACTAAATTGGGTAGGAATCGGCTGGTTATCGTTAAAAGCTGTTGAACTGAGCGCTAATGTACTAATTGTTGGTTTGGACTGGTTGTCCATCTTGCCTCCTTGTTGATCTTGCTTGGTTGCTATGACAATTATAATACCGACCACAACTGCCAGCAGTAATAAAACTAACCAACCAAGCCCTTTGCGCATAATTTGATAGTAGCACTTGCTAAGATTAATGTATGCCTAAATTGACACCTAAGCAGTTTAAGAAAATAGTTGCCGAAGCCATAGACGGTATACCGGAGCTTTATCAAAAGTACCTTAACAATGTGGTTTTTATCATTGAAGATGAACCGTCTGCCGAGCAACGCCAGCAACTCAAACTAGCAGATGGTCATACATTGTTTGGGCTTTATGAAGGTACGCCACTACCAGCTCGGGGCGGGGCTACTAAATTACTGCCGGATAAAATCACGCTTTTTAAATTGTCGCTGGAAGCTATTAGCCGAAGTACAGACGATCTGAAGGAAAACGTTCGTCACACCATCTGGCACGAGGTGGCTCATTATTATGGTCTTGACCACGACAGAATCGATGAACTTGAATCACAATAAAAACATAAGCCTATGTTAATTTGAAAAGGCTGTGGATATGTGTCTTGAAATATTGCGCCCTAAAGCATATGATGGACTCATTAACAACTAAGGAGGAAACTATGTGGCAATACTCGCCTAAGCAAGTGGCAAATGGTATGCTTATGCTTTTTGTAAGCTTAACCGAACTGCTGCTTACTTTAAGGGTGGCGCTAAGGTTCTTCAATGGCAATCCGGATGCGACGTTTGTGAATTGGGCCTACAGCCAAACGCAAACACTGCTGGAACCATTTAGGGCAGTGTTTACATCCACCGATGTCGTTTTGCGCGGTTGGGTTGTAGACTACGTAGCTCTGTTCGCTATGGCAGCTTATGCGGTAGCGGGCTACTGGCTAGTGTCCTACATGCGCAACATGAAGTAGACATTGGAAGATTAAAACTTAAAACTGAAAATAAAATTGGCGCGGGCTTAATCGATATATATTTCGCAAAGGCCCGCGCTTTTTCACGCCTACGCACTTGGCGCATTACGGTGTCAGAGCCCGCGGTACTCCTTCAACGTATTTCCATATACGTCTCGGTCCGTTCCTCGGCTCTTCCTTGTGCTGCATCCAAGTACGTAGGCGTGATAAATAATCGAGATGTACAATAAAGTTATGAACCCGACTTATAAAAAGATCGGCATTATCGCAATCGTGGCAGCAGTAGTTTTGGCGCTAATTTCGTGGCTAGCAATCATTCTTGCCGGCTGATTAAACTAAATTGTCCTAAAAACATAAGCATGATAATCTTGAAATAACTTAATGGAGGTTAGGAAATGCCGCCAACAGAACCCTATCAAACGTCCTCAATGCCTGTACAGACTCATACAACTCCACCGCCACCCCCGGCCACTCAAGTTCCAGAAATCAATACCTCGGCATCTAGAAATGATTTGCCGGTTGCAGTTGTCCAAGCCCTAAGTGTCCGTGGCGTCGAATATGCCATGATGACTTTTAGTCTCTGGCTGATTGCTGGCAGTATTATCTGGGCCCTAATAGCACTGGTCTATGGCGGCACATCATTTAAGGCGTTGGTTCTACCAACGGCCATCCTTATCGCCTGTATGCCTGTTTTTGGCTACCTTTTCATACGACTCAAAAGGGAAGAAATTGCCAATCCGAATTTGCGCTTTGATCCTTCTAAACGGCGCCTAAGCCAGTTCACTCAAATTATTGCTTTTGCCGCCTGTCTTTTTAATGTCATAGGTTTTATATATTTACTGCTACAGAAAGCGGCAGGGGAAACCGGACCGACGATAGTAAAATCTTTCTTGACAATGCTAATTGTGCTGGTCGTCGCCGGTGGAATTCTGACGTACTACTGGCTGGACGAGCATAAATTACGTAATAGATGAACTCACTGCGTAAGTATCTTTTCGGCATATTGGCGCTAGGTCTTTTAACAGCTATTCTGGCAGCTTACGTTCTACTTCAAGGCGCTAGTGCCAAACAGGACAACCTAACACTTCAAGCCGCCAAGGATGCCGCCGAAAAAATCAACAGTTATGTTACCGAGAAAAATGAAATTCCTGCCTCCCTTAATGAGGCAGGAGTCAAAAGTGCTCCAAATACCATTAAGTACACTAAGAAAAGCGCCTCGGAATTTGAATTTTGCGCGACCTATAAAAAAGCCAATAAATTGAATATTGGTAGTTTCGATCAAATTCTTTTCGGGTTGACAGCTGGTGGACAGGCTACCAGCAGTAGCTCTTACGGCAATTATGATTCAGCATATTTATATATTGATGATCAATACAAAGCCGGTGAAAATTGCCAGACAATCAAACCCTATATCTATTCTCCAGAGCCGCTTAATGATTCCAGTACGGATCTATGTTCACCAGAGAACCCAGATTATGAGTTGTACGCGGAATATTGTGCGGAAATCAACCCTCCTAGCAATGTCAACTAATTGTTAGAATAGATAGATGGCATATAAGAGATGGCACCGCCCGCCTTATCAACCGGGGCAAACTTCGCCGTATAAAATTAGTCGCAGCAAAATTGACCTATTTGTACAGTGTCCGCGCTGTTTTTGGCTGGACGGGCGCCTGAAGATCAGTCGGCCCAGCGGCCCGCCATTCCAACTCAATAAAGCAATTGACGAACTGCTCAAAAAAGAGTTCGACTCATTCAGGCTGAAGGGCCAACCCCATCCCTGGATGGTCGAGCACAAAATTCAGGCGGTGCCAATGCAACATGAGGACCTAGATAAATGGCGACAAAATTTTACTGGCGTAGCAACTTTACATCAGCCAACCAACCTACTTATTTATGGGGCAATTGATGATTTGTGGATCGATAATAACGGTCAGGTATATGTGGTCGACTACAAAGCGACAGCCAAGGCAGGCGAAGTTAGCTTGGATGCCGAGTGGCAGAAAATGTATAAACGACAAATGGAAATTTACCAGTGGCTGGTCAGGCAAAACGACCTTAATGTTAGCGACACTGGCTACTTCGTATATACTAACGGTCGGCTGGATCCGGACGGCTTTTATAATAAGCTCGAGTTTCACACCAAGATTATCAGCTACCAGGGCAGCGACAAATGGGTAGAGCCAACGATAAAAAAAATGAAAGATTGCCTGGAAGGCGAGATGCCGGCAATTGGCAAACAAGTTATGGACCCTACCAAACCCTGCGAGTTCTGCACTTATGCCAAGGCTCGTACCGAACTAACCCTCAATCACATAAATGGCAAAAGGCCAATCAAGCTCAAGACCAAATAGCTATATAATATAGATATGCTGGATATTAAGTTTATTCGGGAGAATGCCGAGCTGGTTGCTAAAAAAGCCGAGCAAAAGGGCTACAACGTTGATATTAAAGATTTACTGAAAAAATATGAATTAAGAAATAAGCATTTGCATGAACGGGAAGAAATTAAGAAAAAAATAAACGAAATTTCAAAGGTCACAAAACATCCATCAGAAAAAGAAATTTCAGAAGCTAAAAAACTAAAAGAAGAACTGACGATTGCTCTAGAGGACTTTAGGAAAGCTGATAATGATTTCTTTAGTTTACATAAGCAAGTACCAAACATGCCAGCTGATGATGTGCCGGTCGGCAAAAGTGAGAAGGATAACAAGGTTGAGAAAGAATGGGGCAAAAAACCGCACTTTGACTTTAAACCCAAAACGCACTGGGAAATTGCCGAACCTCGAAATTTTATTGATAAAGAAAGAGCGGCTAAAGTTGCTGGCAGCCGTTTTACATACATAAAAGGCGACCTAGTACGGCTACAGTTTGCCATGATGCAGTTTGGGCTTGACACGCTGACCAATGAGGAAACCCTAAAAAAAATCATCAAAGATTTTAAACTCGACGTGCCGTCCAAGCCGTTTATGCCAGTCTTGCCGCCGGCTATGATCCGAACCGGAGTTTTTGAAGCGATGGACAGGCTGGAACCCCGCGAAGAACGCTACCAAGTCGGCAGCAAAGAGGATGACCTTTGGTTGCAAGGGAGCGCCGAGCATACTCTTGGGCCGATCCACATGAACGAGATTCTGGAGGTCAAAGACCTGCCAGTCCGCTACGCCGGTTATGCAACCAGTTTTCGCCGTGAAGCTGGTAGTTACGGCAAGGACATCGAAGGCATTATTCGCCTACATCAATTCGATAAATTGGAGATGGAGAGTTTTACAACTTCAGAGCAGGGCATAAACGAACATCTCTTTATGATAGCTATACAGGAATATCTGATGCAGCAGCTTGAGCTGCCTTATCATGTTCTCAATAAATGCACGGCCGATATTGGCAAACCTAACGCTCGAGGAGTAGATATTGAGGTCTGGCTGCCAGGGCATAATCGCTATCTAGAGACTCATACTGCCGATTTCATGACTGATTACCAGGCTCGTCGCCTTCAAACCCGTATTAAGTTAGCCGACGGCAGTTTGCAGTACGTTCATACCAATGACGCTACGGTCTTTGCTCAGCGTCCGCTCATCGGCATTATCGAAAACTACCAGAACGATAATGGATCGATAACTGTCCCGAAAGTTCTACGTCCATATATGAGAGAGCAGGCCACCATTTAGATTAAATAGCCAGCGTACGCTAAAATAATAAGGTTAATCAAAGTTACAGAGGGGTTTACTTAAAGTTGCCAATAATCAGGAATAAGTTCTTAAAGCGGGTTTTGGGCGATCCCCAAGCTGCAACTATCAAGCGTTTGAAAAAACGGGTGGTTGAGGTTAACGCACTAGCTGATCAGTATAAAAAACTATCGGATGATAAACTCAGGGCCAAAACAGATGAATTTAAAAAACGCTTAGGCGGCGGTGAAAGCCTGGATAAATTATTGCCGGAGGCTTTTGCGGCGGTGCGCGAAGCTTCCACCCGAACACTCAAGCAGCGCCATTTTGATGTTCAGCTAATTGGCGGTATGGTGCTGCACGAAGGTGGTGTGGCTGAGATGAAAACTGGTGAAGGTAAAACCTTGGTAGCCACGCTGCCAGTTTATCTAAATGCTCTGGAAGGTAAGGGTGTCCATATCGTCACCGTTAATGATTATCTGGCCCAGCGTGACGCTGGTTGGATGGGCCAAATTTACAATTTTCTAGGTCTATCCGTCGGTGTGATTATCCCCGACGAATCATATTTGTATGATCCAAACTATACTAACAAAGAGCATTTTGATGAGCGTTTCCGTCACTTGGCGCCAGCTTCACGCCAAGATGCTTACAGCGCCGATGTAACTTACGGTACCAATAATGAATATGGCTTTGATTATCTGCGCGATAACATGGTCCGCGAAGTTGATCAACTGCGCCAGCGCGAATTGAACTTTGCCATTGTTGACGAGGTTGACTCAATTTTAATTGATGAAGCCCGGACGCCGCTGATTATTTCGGCTCCCTCCACCACCAGCGCCTCGGCCTATGAACAATTTGCCCGCGTGGTTCGTCAGCTTAAAGAAACCGAGCATTATGAAAAAGACGAAAAACGGCGCAGCGTGGTGCTAACTGACGACGGCGTGGAGTTGATGGAAAAGACGCTGGGTATTGACAATCTTTATTCAACTGACAATCTACGGATTATTTACCATCTGGAGCAGGCTCTGCGAGCCGAAGTTTTGTTCCACCGCGATAAAGATTATGTCGTCACCCGCGAAGGCGAGATTGTAATCGTTGATGAATTCACTGGACGGCTGCTGCGCGGCCGTCGCTATAACGAAGGTTTGCACCAAGCGATTGAAGCCAAAGAAGGTGTTGAGGTTCAAGAAGAATCAATGACGCTGGCCACTATCTCGTTCCAGAATTACTTCCGTCTGTATAAAAAATTATCTGGCATGACTGGTACGGCGGCCACCGAGAGCGAAGAGTTCCACCAAATTTATAAAATTAACGTGGTTGAGGTACCAACCAACATGCCGATGATCCGGATGGATTTGCCAGACCGGATTTATAAGTCTGAAGCCGGAAAATTAGGGGCTATCGTGCGCGAAGTGGCCGAACTGAATAAGCGTGGCCAGCCGATCCTGCTAGGTACTGTAAGTGTTGAAAAAAACGAACTGCTGTCCAATTTCTTAAAAAAAGCCGGTGTACCTCACGAAGTGCTCAATGCCAAAAACAACGAGAAAGAGGCCGCCATTGTTGCCAAGGCCGGTCAGCGCGGCTCTGTAACGCTAGCTACAAACATTGCCGGCCGGGGCACCGATATAGTTTTGGGTGAAGGTATAGTTAAGCTCGGTGGTTTATTCGTTATGGGCTCCGAGCGACACGAGGCCCGCCGGATTGACAATCAGCTGCGTGGCCGAACCGGGCGGCAGGGCGATCCGGGTATGACTCAGTTTTATGTTTCTTGCGAGGACGATCTGATGCGGATTTACGGCGGCGACAAAATTGCCTCCATCATGGGTCGATTGCGAGTTGACGAGGATACACCAATTGAGAGCCGGATGATTACTAAAAGCCTAGAAGGTGCTCAAAAGAAGGTCGAGGGTTTTAATTTTGATATGCGCAAAAACGTTGTCCAATACGACGACGTCATGAATCGCCACCGCAAAGCTATATACACACTGCGCCGCGAGGTCCTGAAGGCCGAAGATATTAGTCCGCGGATTATCAAATTTATTGAAGAAGAGGCCAAGGCCCTGACTGAGCATCCGGAATCATTGAGTGAGCATTTTGAAGAAATTTTGACTGCCACCTTCCCATTTGATGCGGCCGCGCTTGATAAGTTGTTTGCCACTGAGGCCAGTGCTTTTGGCGAGGCCTTAAGAAGGGCGGCTGTGGATTATTACCGACAACGCGAGCAAAAATTTACACCGGCCCTAATGCGCAAAGTAGAGCGCGATATCTACCTGCAACTGCTTGATACGCTATGGATGCAACACCTAGAAAACATGGATCATTTGCGTCAGGGGATACATTGGATTGCCGTTGGCCAACGCGATCCGCTGGTTGAATATCGGCGCCAGTCCCAGCGCATTTTTGATGAGATGCAAATGACTTTGCGCGGTGAAATTGTACGAGCGATTATGCATGCTCAACCGCTCGAGACAGAGCTGGAAAAGCAAGTCGATACCGAACTGACACGAGCCGCTGCCTCATCGGTTGATAATGCCGCCCAAATTACTCAAGCTGAAAGCTATGAAGAATCAGATTTTGCCGAGGCGCAGGAACAGAAAATTCAACAGGCTATGGCTCACAACCAGCGTCGAAAAGTTCGTAAGGCTGAACGCCAGCGCAAGAAAAAATCGCATGCCAAGAAAAGAAAAAAGAAGTAAAATTTTTATGCGGCTATATTATCAGGAAGAGTTGCCTATGGGTGGTGCTAGAAAACGCAGGAAAAAATAGTGTTACGACACGCGGTTAGTGAAATACAACTTAAAAATGGCGCCCGCGGACTGCTGATTGACGTTCCGGGAACTTCGGTGACAACTTACGAACTCAACTTCCGGGCCGGGGAATTTTTGATTCCTTATGTTAAATGCGAAGTGCCGCATATTTTGGAACATTTGGTGTCTTCTGGGGCCAACGAGCTTTATCCTGACCGTCAGCTGTTTAACGCCGAAATCAGTAAAAATGGCGCTTATATTAACGCTTACACTAGTTACTATTCGGTGGCTTATGTGGGCGAAATCGCCAACTTTGAATGGGAAAGAGTAATGCGTCTGCAATTTAACTCGCTGGAGAAGCCTTTGTTCTTGCAATCAGAGTTTGAAGCGGAGTTTGGTAACATCCGCGACGAACTAACCAGTTATACCAATAATCACTTTCGAGTACTGAATACTAAAATGAGTCAGGGTTTTGGTTTCAAGGTTGTGTCTGACGGACAAAGAATTAGATTGATGAAAAATGTCAAAGTTGACGATCTAGTTGATCACTATAAGCGAACCCATTATACAAGCAACTTACGCTTTATTATCGCCGGCAGTCTAAGGGGAAGGCGGGTGGCGATCAAACGTCTACTTGAAGAACTTAACCTACCAAAAGGCAAATCGCGTAAGGCGTTGCCCCAGGAGCATGCTAAAAAGCCAGCCAAGGCGGTTTTTATCAAAAACCCAACTGTACCGAACATCTATTTGACAATCAGTAGTCAATATAATGACATTGTCTCCCAAAAAGATGAAGATGCCCTTGGCTTGGCTCGCGTGATTTTGACCGATACTATGTACTCGCGTATTTTTGGACAGGCTCGCGAACATGGTTTGGTCTACAGCGTTCATTCTGGCCACCATATATCGAGCCGCAATACTGAGTGGTGGTTAAGCACACAAGTATTGCCGGCCAGCGCACCGGCTCTCTGCGACATAATTTTGGCGGAGGTCAAGAAAGTGCAAAACGGCATTATTGACGATCTGGAGCTAGAAAATGCCAAACAATATGCCCTTGGTTCGTATCAGCGTTCATTCCAGACTGTTGGCAATGTAGCCAGCGCTTATTCGCGTTACTTCTTTGATGGCCATATTGAAGATTTAAAAAATTTCCCATCAAGGATAAAAGCTATCAGCAAAAACGATATTGCTGGCGCCATGCGACGGCTGTTTGATCAAAAAATCGGTGATGTTGGGGTTTTGGGCGGTACTGACCGGAGCTTGGGGATTAAACTACGCGAACAACTTCAACCACTCTGGCACTAGGTACTCGCTCGCTCATCTTTATTTCGAACGCTCGGTCTACTTGATGCAGCCACTCGTCAAAGCGTACAACAACCTGCGGAACTCGCTACGCTCAAACAGTCCTCGGCTTACTAGTTGTGCTTTTGACGGTAACTGCTCAGGTAAACCTCGCATGTTCTCAAAAAGATGGGTTCGCTTTTAGATGGAAGGTCACTGTTACCTCTGTACGCTGAACGGTACAAGCTGTACGCTATTAATATGGAGGAACTGAAAAAAAGGGCAGACGAGCTGGAACGAGGGCTTAATCAAGCACTAGCCAAACTTCGATTTGAAGAACTAGAACAGGAGTTAAAGTCGCTTAATAACCAGATGGCCGAAGCTGGTTTTTGGCAAGATGCTAAAAAAGCTCAGGCTACTGCCCGTCGGGCCGGTGATTTGAGTCGGCGGTTAGAACCGTGGCAAAAGCTGGCCTCAGACCTTAAAGCCATTCAAGAACTACTAGCTACCAAAGATCCGACCATTGTGGGCGAACTCACGCTGCAGCTAGATGGTTTGGAGAAGCAATTGTCTGAGCTTCAAACCGAGCTTAAATTCCAAGGCCCGTATGATGATCACGATGTGATTATCAATATTTATGCCGGTGCCGGAGGCACTGATGCCCAGGACTGGACCGAGATGCTGCTGAGAATGTATGTTCGCTGGGCAGAGAGTCAGAATTTATCAATTAAAACAGTTGATCAATCGCCCGGTGAGGAAGCTGGCCTCAAAAGTGTCACCATTGAATTTTCCGGCGGAGATTTTCTCTATGGCAAACTGGTTGGTGAACATGGTGTACATCGACTGGTACGGCAAAGCCCCTTTAACGCTGATCATAAGCGTCAAACTAGCTTTGCTAAAGTCGAGATCTTGCCGCTAATTGATAGATCCGACAAGGTTGAAATTGATCCCAAAGACCTGAAAATTGATGTTTTCCGAGCCAGCGGCAAAGGTGGCCAGTCGGTTAACACAACTGATTCAGCGGTTAGGATAACACACTTGCCGACATCTATATCGGTAGCTATTCAAACTGAGCGTTCGCAGCTACAAAATAAACAGACAGCTTTATCAATATTGCGCTCAAAACTTGTTCAACTTTCATTGGAGCAACATGCCGACAATTTAAGTCAACTCAAAGGTCCAAGCCAATCGGCGGAATGGGGCAACCAGATTAGAAATTACGTTCTGCACCCTTACAAACAGGTCAAAGACCTACGCACTGGTTTTGAGACGTCGAACCCGGAAAAAATACTCGATGGCGATTTGGAACCGCTCATTGACGCCTGGCTCGATAAGGCAGCCTAAAGTGCTTTTGTTATACTATTAGATAATGATTCTACTCGATAGGGTAACTAAGGTCTACAATCGCCGCGAAGCGGCCTTGGAACGTGTCTCCTTGCACGTTGAGCCCAAAGAGTTCGTCATTATTGTCGGGGCTAGCGGCGCCGGTAAATCAACCATGTTCAAGTTGCTGACGAGAGAAGAGAAGCCGACCTCCGGTAAAATAATTGTTGGCGGCATTGATTACGAAAACCTAAAAGATAGAGATATACCAACCCTCCGACGCAAAATCGGCGTAGTCTTTCAAGACTTCAAACTACTAAGCAATAAGACCGTCTATGAGAATGTGGCCTTTGCCCTGGAAATTGCTGGAGCAACTAACGCCGAAATCAAACATACCGTGCCAAAAGTACTTGAGGTGGTTGGTCTAAAAGACAAAACAAATAGCTATCCCAGACAGCTTTCCGGCGGCGAGAAGCAGCGGGTAGCCATTGCCAGAGCCATCGTCCGCCAGCCCAAAATTTTGATTGCTGATGAGCCAACCGGCAATCTTGATCCAAAGCACGCCTGGGACGTCATAAAAGTGCTGGAGAAAATCAACCGTTTTGGCACAACCGTGCTTTTGACCACCCACAATCAGGAAATCGTCAATTACCTTAAGCGTCGAGTAGTGACTATTCGCGATGGCAAGGTGGTTAGCGATAAAGCAATTGGTAACTACAAAGGATGAATGGACGAATGAACAAATGGACGAATGAACAAATGCATTTCAAGCATTGTTACATTGATTATTCATTGAACATTGAACATTTGTCGCATTGGTGCATTGGAGCGAAGCGGCAATGAAAGATCATAAATTTATAAAACTGGAGCGGATCGTTAAAACCGGTGCCGTTAATTTTATTCGCAACATCTGGCTGGCTATTGCCGCCATCGCCATGATGACTACCACCCTAACAATCCTACTATTTGCGGTGGTAGCTAATGCCACTTTTTCTAACAGCATTACCGATCTTACCAGCCGGATTGATGTATCGGTTTACCTTAAAGATAGTGTGACAGAGCAGCAACGCAATCAATTAAGAGCCGACCTTAAAAATATTGACAATGTTAAATCAATTGAGTATGTCACTAAAGAACAAGCCCTGAAAGATTTTCGCGAGGATCATGCTAACGATCCAGAAACTCTGTCAGCCGTTTCCGAAGTTGATAACACGCTACCGGCCTCACTCAAAATTAAGGTCTATGATCCAAATCGTTTGCAAACTATCAAGGATTTTGTCGATAAAAAGGAAATCCAGGCTTTGCAGTCTGAGCAAACATCGTATTCAGGTGAACGTAAAGAGGCAATTGATAGCATTGCCAAAGCGACAGATTTTTTCCGCAAGGCCGGTATCGTTAGTATCATAATTTTTATAATAATTTCGATATTGATCATCTTTAACACCATTCGTATGACTATTTTCAATCGTCGTGACGAACTTATAATCATGCGTTTGCTTGGCGCCAGTCCATGGTATATTAAAGGGCCTTTCGTGGTGGAGACGACGATGTATGGCATTATGGCGGCAGTTGTCTCGATAGCTATTGTTTGGGGGTTATTTGCTATCGCTTCGAGCTTGGAGGTAAGTAGCCTACTGGACATTGATTTTTCAAGAAACTACTTTTCAAGACACTTATGGCTAATAGTTGTCGCCCAAATCGGAGCTGGTATAATAATCGGTGCCGTTTCTTCAGCAGTGGCGACGCGGCGTTATCTAAAGCTTAAGTAGAAGCTAGAAGCTAGAATCTAGGGAAACGGTTAACAAATACTAATCGCAGGTTGCAAAACAGGGGAGGGTGTGATACAATCAATCTGTTAATAATGCCAAAACAAAAAAATAAAAAACCATTTAGTTCAAAACGATATGCCGTCCTATTTGTTATAACGGCTGTTTTAGCATTTGCTGCCCTAATGTCTGGTTGGGTGGCAGCTGATCAATTTGATGACCAAATCCGTGAGTTGCAGAATCAAAACAGCGGCCTACAGCAAAACTCTAGGAGCCTAGCCGCCGAAGCCGCCAGCTACGAGGACGCCATAAATAAGCTTCAAGTCCAGATTGATGGCCTGCATCAAGCGATTTTGGATAATCAACGGCAAAATGATGAACTACAAAGACAGATAGACGCTGCCCAAGTTGAGTTGAACCATCAAAAACAGATTTTGGGCCAGAACATCAAAGCCATGTATCTGGAGGGCCAGATTTCGACTATTGAAATCTTAGCCAGCAGTAATGATTTAAGCGAGTTTGTTGATAAACAGACCTATCGCAATTCTGTTCAGAGCAAAGTTAGAACCACGCTTGATAAAATTACTCAAATTAAGCTGGAGCTGGAAGGTAAGCAGCGTCAGATCCAAATTTTGATTTCTGAGCAAGAAAGCCAAAAAGCCCAACTGGCGTCCAGTCAAGACGAACAGTCCAGGATGTTAGCTTACACAGAGAGTCAGAAAGCGTCATTCGACTCTCAAATTAAGGCTAACCAAACCCAAATCAGCGAGCTAAGACGACAGCAGGCAGTCACCAATGCTCGACTGTTTGGCGGCGGTCAAATAATCAGTACTAGTCGCTGCGATATTTATCCGCAGGATTGGTGCAATGCCCCGATGGATAGCATGATTGACAGTTGGGGTATGTATAACCGCGAATGTGTTTCCTGGACCGCTTACCGGGTGGCTGTTTCTGGTCGTTATATGCCTTACTGGGGCGGGCGGGGTAATGCCAATCAATGGGATGATAATGCTCGGGCGGCCGGAATTCCAGTGGACGGTAGCCCGCAAGTTGGCGATGTAGCCGTCAGCAACGCCGGCTACTACGGTCATACTGCTTACGTTGAGGCCGTTTACGACGATGGGACAATTTTGGTCAGCCAGTTTAATGTTGACTGGGGAGGTACCTATAGTATGGCTAAGATCAAAGTAGGCAACCTGGTCTTTATCCACTTCCCCTAGCGAATAAGCACTTTTTTTCCAGACCCACGCACTTGGATGCAGTGCCAGGAAGCAACGAGGAGCGAGCCAGCCGTATATGGACATACGATGAGCGAGCCCCGCAGGCAGCTGACGCCGTAATGCCCCAAGAGTCCGCCGGCATGCCTGGCTATGCTAGGCAACAGGGCGGACGGTGCGTATGCCTGGATGGTATAATTTAGCATAAGTTTTATATGGATGGTTTGAATAGCTACAACAAATTACCTGAGCCAATTGGTCAAAAAAAAAGTTGGCCGTTTCTAAAAATCGTTGCCAGCCTGTTATTTGTTTTGGCCGTTTTTGCGGCTGGTGTAATGATTGGCCGCGGCGACAAAATTCATCTTCGGGGCCTTTCGGCCACACCCAAAACCACTCAGACTCAGCTGGACTATTCTTCGGTTGAACAAGTTTATAATTTGTTGAAAGCTGATTTTGACGGTGCCTTGGATAATAATATTCTGCTCGACGGCTTAAAGCGCGGTTTGGTAGAAGCGGCCGGCGATCCCTACACTGAATACTTAAATGCTGCCGACGCCGAAGAATTTGACAAGCAACTGTCTGGAAGTTTTACTGGCATTGGTGCGGAGCTTGGAACTGATGATGAAAATAATATTTTAATAGTTGCACCGCTTGCCGGTTATCCGGCCGAGAAGGCTGGTCTGCAGCCTAAAGACATAATTTCGGCCATTGACGGCCAAACTACAGCTAGTATGAGCGTCAATTCTGCCGTCAAGAAGATTCGTGGACCGGCCAATACTCAGGTGACACTGACTATTATTCGTGGCTCGGCTAAACCATTTGATGTTACTATCACCCGAACCCAGATTACTCTGCCGAGCGTCGAATCAAAGATCGAGGGCAATATTGGCTATCTTAAAATAAGCCAGTTCACCAATGACACAGTTGAATCAGCCTCTGCTGCCGCCAAGTCGTTCAAAGAGCAGGGCCTTAAAGGAGTTGTTTTAGACGTCCGAGGCAATCCCGGCGGCTATCTTTCCGGCGCGGTTGATATTGCCAGTTTGTGGTTAGAAAAAGGCAAAACCGTCGTCTCGGAACGTCGTGGCCAGCAGGTTCTGTCAACCGATTACTCCACCGGTACGGCAACCTTAAATGGCTTGCCAACCGCCGTGTTGATAGACGAGGGTAGCGCTAGCGCTAGTGAAATAACGGCCGGCGCCTTGCATGATAACGAGATTGCCACAGTGGTTGGCGAGAAAAGTTTCGGTAAGGGCAGTGTCCAGCAGGTGGAAAGACTTTTGGGCGGTGCCGCCCTGAAAGTAACCATCGCCAGGTGGTATACACCTAAAGGCGTCAATATTGACCAACAAGGTATTACACCGGACGTTCAAGTCGGCCTATCGGATGATGATAAGAAGGCCGGCCGCGATCCACAAAAAGATAAAGCCTTCGAGATTGTTCGTCAAAAAATTACTCCTTGAATATCCGTCCCTACTAGCGTAGAGTAATCTAGTAATTAACAACTAGCGGAGAGAATTTAAAGAGGAGAAGTTTTAAAGTGGCGGCTCGGGCCCAGACAAAATACATTTTTGTTACCGGCGGCGTTTTATCAGGCGTCGGTAAGGGTATCACCGCCGCTTCGCTCGGCAATATTCTTCAAGCCCGTGGTCTCTCCGTAAACATCCAAAAGTGCGATCCTTATCTAAATGTTGATGCCGGAACGTTGAACCCGGCCGAGCATGGCGAAGTTTTTGTAACTCATGATGGCGCTGAGGCTGATCTCGATCTTGGCCACTACGAACGTTTTTTGGATATTGAACTCAATCAATCTAGTTCGCTAATGAGTGGCCGGATTCTGCAAAAAGTTATCGCCGATGAGCGCTCTGGTCGCTACCTTGGTAAAACCGTCCAGATTATTCCGCATGTGACCGATGCCATTCAGGTAGAGATCGAGAATACCGCTAAGGGCTTTGATGTCCATATAATTGAGATTGGCGGCACGGTCGGCGATTATGAATCACTAAGCTTTATCGAAGCAATCCGCGAGATGAGTCTGCGAGTTGGCGCCGAAAACTGTCTCTACGTTCATGTGGTTTATATTCCTTACTTGACGGCCAGCGGCGAATTCAAAACCAAGCCGGCTCAAAATGCCGTTCGGGAGTTGCGTGGCTTGGGTATTGTGCCAGACGTGCTGGTAGCCCGCTCCGAAGCCACACCGCAGCGCTCGGCAGTCAATAAATTAAGTTTGCATACGGGGGTTGAGCCGGAAGCTATCGTATTGCTGCCCAACGCGCCGACCATTTACCAGGTTCCGCTGACTTTAGAGAACGCCAAAATAGCTGATGTGATTTCCGACAAGCTCAGCCTTAGGCGCCGCAAAGCCGATATTGAGGAGTGGAAAAGAGTGGTGAAGAGCGCCCTGAGCGTCTATAAAAAGACTGTCCGGATTGGTTTGATAGCTAAATATCTTGATAATCAGGATACTTACATGTCGATTTGCGAGGCTCTAAAAGCTGCTGCCTGGGCAGCTGAAGTCAACATCGAAATTGTCTGGGTAGATGCCGAAGGTCTAATTAAAAACCCCAAAGAAAAGGCCGGCCTCAAAGAACTTGATGGCCTGGTGGGCATGCCGGGCTTCGGCTCACGGGGCAGTGAAGGCAAAATTCTGGCGGCCGGTTGGGCCTACGAGAATAAGTTGCCTTATTTGGGAATTTGCCTGGGCATGCAGATGTCAGTTATCGCCATGGCTCGCCGGGCTGGTCTAAAAAAAGCTAACTCAACTGAATTTGAACCGGATACGCCAGATCCAGTAATTTCGACCATGGCCGAGCAAATCGGCAAAGAAAATACTGGCGGCACCATGCGCTTGGGCGATTACGCGGCTGTATTGGAGCGAGGGACGTTGGCGCGCAAACTGTTCGGTCAGGAAAAAATAATAGACAGGCATCGTCACCGTTACGAGGTAAACAATTCTTACCGTGATCAATTTGAACAATGGGGTATTAAAGCTTCCGGCTTGTCCCCAGACGGTAAGCTAGTTGAGATGATCGAGGCGCCTGCTCATCCATTCTATATTGGCACACAAGCTCATCCGGAGTTTCGTTCTAGACCAAACAAGCCACACCCACTCTATCTGGGCCTACTTCGCGCTGCATCTAAAAAATGAAATAGTTGATGCTAAAACACCTGCGTTCGGGCGCAGTTCGTTTTACTCGACTATAACTTCGGTGCGGGGTATTGTACGGCCAGAAAAGCTGCGAACTTTACGTTGGTTGAATTTAACCACCCCGTCTTTACCGGCGTGGATAGTGAAATCGCGGCTGGCAAAGGTGCCTTTGCCAGGCCGCTTAGTCATACCGATTTGGCGCACTAAAACGTCGCCGACCTTAACTTTTTGGCCGCCGGATACTTTTAATCCCAGCCGCTGACCGGGGCTGTCATGGACGTTTCTAGCTGTACCGCCGGCTTTAGTCTTACTCATTGTCCGTAACCTCTAACCTGTAACCTATAACCTCTTTAATATTAACAATTCACGGGCGACGATTTGGTTTTCTCTAAAATAAATCAGCTCGTCTCTTTTGACATGAACCAAGTCCAAACGAGTATAGCCCATATCTGTTAAATGGTCAACTAATGGCAAATGCTTGAAACCGTTTTTAACTCGCCAAGCCGGTACAGCCAGGACCATCCGCTGTCCCGGCTGCAATTGCGAGGCAATGTTTATTAGGAATTTTTTGATAATTGTATTAGCATCGTTGATTATCTTTTTAAGTTCGTCATCTCCTGGTAGGGAAGACAGTGGTCGACCGAGAAAAACTTCCGAGGCCACCACCGAAAAGCGCGGCCATTTATGATTTATGGCATCAGCTTTTTCTATAACCACATGTCCCTCAATCTGAGGATATTTTTTTATTAACCATTGAATATTTTCGGTTGTATAATCAACCATCCGCTGATCAATATCTGTTCCCATAACGCTGTAACCCATCAGCAGTGCTTCCTGAAGAATGACCCCCGTTCCGCAAAAAGGATCAAGTATCCTTACCGATCGTGGCCTTCCGTCTTCCGTCTTCTGTCTTCTGTCATCCGGCGAGCTCAAATTTATCAAAATTTGAGCGAGCTTCGGTGGCAGCATACCGACCCGCGCGTCGCGTTTTGGTCTGGCTTGGTCGCGGGCACCGTAAGCTTCAATGTCTTGAACAAATAATGTTTGCGCTAAAATAGCCTGCCCCTCATTTCTTATCAAAAGCAATTCCCAGCCACCACGATGCGTTAGTTTGTTATGTAACACTTGTGCAGCGTTAAGCTCAGCTGTTTTATTAGGGATAATGCGCACCGGCCGTCCGGTTTGGCGGATAATTTTTTTAATCTCCAGCAAGTTAGCGCTCAAAGTTCTTAACGGTACTCTGATGCCATAGCAGCTGACACCTAGTCGAAATTGGCCTTCAGGCAGATATTTAAGTTGTTTGGGAATATTTTCTTTAAGGTAAGCAAATAACTTTGACCAATCGGTGAAGGGCAGAACGGCCAGTATTTTGGCGACTTTTAAAGTGCCGCCCACACGTTTGAAATTGATATCAGCTGCTTCAATATCAAGCAAAGCCGCGCCATGGATAGGTTTAATATGTCTAGCGCCATATAAACTTTCCAGCTCAGCCAGTCCCAAGGCTGGCTGGCGGCCTAAAATACAGATACTTTTCAGCAAAAACTCCGTCATTACTCTAGTGTAACTTAAAGAAGGGAAAAGGAGAGCCCGAGTGTCGGATTCATTCCGCGCCCGGCGCGATGAGGGAAAACCGCGAGGTTGTCCCTCATAAGGCGGAGCGTCAGCGTAGCCGCATTTTAGTATAAACTTTGCGGCGTAGTTACAGTTATAATATCGGCATATACAAATGAGTAATTCAAAAGGGCCGAAGTGGCGACTATACCTGACGCTAGCAGGTTTTGCCGGCTTGGCGATGTTAGTTTATGGCCTACGCCACCAAATTCTTGAGGCTGTTCGCGAACTCGGCAACATTAATGCCGTCGCATTACTTCTAATCATTCCTCTTAAGTTTCTTAACTACGATGCCTACGCTCGGCTGTATCGGGGGCTGTTTGCGGTTTTAGGCAACAAAGTAGAGTACTGGCAAATGTACCGTCTAAGTTTGGAACTAAACTTCGTTAACTACATTTTGCCCAGCGCTGGAATTTCCGGTATCTCTTACTTTGGCTTGCGCTCTCGGGCTTACGGCATTAGCGCCTCTAAAGGCACCTTAGCCCAGTTCGCCAAGATGCTTTTACTTTATGTTAGCTACCAGCCACTTCTGATTATTGGCTTAGTGCTTTTGGCGATGCGCAATCATGTTAACGACTTGGTGCTCATAACAGCAGCCTCATTAATCACCTTGTTAATTGCCGGCACGCTTTTTAGTATCTATATGATCGAGAGCCGCCGACGGATTAGAACCTTTCTAACTTTTATGACTAAGATTTTGAACGTCTTGATTAAACTGGTGCAGCCCAGGAAAAAAGAAGCCATCAATATTGCTGGGGCGCAGGCGGCCTTTGATGAACTGCACGATAACTATCGACTATATAAAAAGAATTGGCGTGATTTGAAGTGGCCCTTCATCCACACAACATTTGCTAACCTAACCGAAATAGCCTCTTTGTACGTGGTTTATCTGGCTTTTGATCAGTTCGTCAATCTAGGAGCGGTGATTTTGGCCTATGCGGTCGCCAACTTCGCCGGTTTAATCTCGGTACTGCCGGCCGGCATTGGTATTTATGAAGGTTTGATGACTGGCGTCCTGGTGGCTACAGGCATTCCGGCTGGCCTGAGCCTATCGGTCACCATTATGTTTCGGCTGGTTACCATGGCTATTCAACTGCCACCCGGCTACTTGCTTTACCAAAGAGCTGTCGATAACGGACTAAGGTCAAAAAGCTGATGTCGGTATGAGCCCGGAAATTGTTTTTTCGCCAAGTGATTTTGTAGCAGTCTTTAATCAGACGCTGGAATATGCTTATCCTAACGTGGCGATTGAAGGCGAACTGTCTAATTTTAGGGTGGTTAAAAATAGATGGGTCTATTTTGACCTCAAAGACGAAGCCGCCAGTTTGCGCTTTTTCGGTACAGTTTACATGCTGCCAGGTCCGCTGGAAGACGGACTCAAATTAAGGGCTATTGGTTCGCCGCGGCTGCATCCGAAATTTGGCTTTACTATTAATTTAATGTCGCTTCTGCCAGTCGGCGAAGGTTCTATCAAAAAGGCGGCTGATCTGCTGCGAGCTAAGCTACAGGCCGAAGGCCTGTTTGATGAAGATCGTAAACGGCCGCTGCCAGCCGTGCCGAATCGAATTGGCCTAGTCACGGCGGCTGATTCGGCGGCTTGTGCCGATTTTCTGAAAATATTAAATAGCCGTTGGGGCGGGGTGGAAGTTTTGTTAGTTGACTGTTTAGTGCAGGGTGACCAAAGCGCCCTACAGCTAGTTGAGGCAATTGAGCATTTAAACCAGTTGCCGGATCTGCCGGACGTAATTGTGGTGACTCGTGGTGGAGGCAGCGCCGAAGATCTGGCGGCTTTTAATGACGAGCGGCTGGTTAGAGCTGTGGCGGCCAGCCGAGTGCCGACGTTGGTGGGAGTTGGCCATGAAGTCGATATTAGTTTGGCGGAACTGGCGGCCGATCAGCGGGCCAGTACGCCAACCAATGCTGCCCAACTAGCCGTGCCGGATCGCAAAGAAGTCTTATATCGTTTGGAGCTATCAAGCAAAGCCTTAAAGCGTGATATTGAAGATTTGTTCGAAAGCCATAACCGCCATCTGGTCGAGATGGTAACTGACACCCATAAACTGGTGGAAAGCTTGCTAAGAGCCGAACAGGAAAAACTAGCTTCAGTTAAACGACTGGCATTACTTTTTGATCCGATGGCCGCACTTAAGCGCGGCTACAGCCTAGTTATTAAAAATGGAAGCTATGTAACCAAAGCAGCTCAAATTAATATTGGTGATAATTTAAGCTTACAATTTCATGATGGACAAATTGCTGCCCAGGCCGGCAGGAGGCTTAAATGATGGCTAAATCCAAATCAGCGAAGGACTATCAACAATTGGCAGATGAGCTAGAAGAAATTATACTTTGGTTCGAGAGTGGCCAAGTCACACTAGACGAGGCTATTAAAAAATACGAACAGGCCAGCCAACTAATCGCCGAGATGGAAGAGTATTTGAAGAATGCTGAAAACAAAATAAAAAAGATAAACGCTACCTTTAAGAAAAAGAGTTGACAGTGGAATGGTACAATTGGCTGTTTTGGATTGTCTGGTCTATCGCTATCCTGATGGTCATAAGTTATGCTCTGACCATTCCGTTTGGGGCCATTTACATACCAACAATCAAAGATGAGAGGCAGAAAGCCCTGGACTTGCTGGACCTAAAGCCCGGCCAGACATTTGTCGATCTCGGCTCCGGTGACGGCACCATGCTGATTCTAGCAGCGCAGCGTGGCTGGAAGGCCATTGGCTATGAGCTTAATCCTTTTTTGGCGATTGTTTCCTGGCTGCGTACCCGGCGCTATGGCCGGCACGTCAAGGTCAGACTTGGCAACTTCTGGAAGGCCGACGTATCAAACGCCGACGGAATTTTTGTTTTTTTGATAACTCATCATATGAAACGGCTTGATAGATTTTTGATCAAACAAGCGAGGCAAAAAGATCTCAAAGTTGTTAGTAATTCCTTCGAAATCCCTGGGCGTAAGTACTCCAAAAAATCCGGCCCGATGTTCCTGTATATTTACGGCTCTAAGCCGCCAAACGCATAGTCAACGCCGCCAAGGCTTTAACACCCTTTTCAATATCCTCAGGACTGGAGTAAGCGTCGGGATGGTGGGCCTTGCCGCCGTTACGGCTCGGACAAAAAAGCATCACTGCCGGAATGCCGGCGCGGGCGGCATTTTGGGCATCGTGACCAGCGGCACTGAACATGACTTTTGATGAACCGATACCGTACCTGTCTATAATTTCGGCGGCGGTCTTAACTAAGCCAGCGTCCATGGCCACAGGATCGTCGTTACCAGGCAGATCGTTAAAGAATATTCTGACACCGTGTTTAGAGTTAAGTCTCCTGGCAGCTTCTCTTATCCAAGTCGCTGTCAAATCCCGCGGATGTTTATCTATGCCGCGGACGTCGAGCTTCATCTCGATCATACCACTGGAATCTAGGCTGAAGGTACCTATTGTACCGACGACATGCTCGTTGCGCCGGCTTGTAGCCTCATTACGAGTAGCTATAATCAACCCAAAAGCTGCCAACTGCCTGGGTATGATCGTAGAGCCGGGAAAAAATTGGCTATCGTGCAGATCATCAACTTCACGTAACTCCATCGCCTGCGCGTCGAACAGAGTCTGCCGGCCCTCGCGGTAAGTATTACTTAAGGTTACTCTATCTTGGAGAAGTCTCAACGCTTCATCGACTTGCTGCTCGCTTTGTCCGGCCAAGCGAATATTGGCAGTGGTTAGACCAGGTATTTTGTTAATGGCACCGCTTAAGATATCTATCTCGCCAACGGAAATCGTTTGGACACGATCCATCTCTTCTTCCATCAGACGCGAGAGGACTATTGCCATCTCGACCAAACCATCAGCCCGATTTTCTTCACCCATCGGCGTGGCCCCCGAATGATCCGCCTTACCGTTGACGGTCAACTCGAGGTATTTTTTATGTTGATATTCGATTTCGTCCGGCTCCAGCTCTCTGTCACCAATGTGTATGGTGTAGCGAACTGGCGCGGCTATGGATTCAACTATACCCAAATCAACACCATCTTTTTCCAGGTCGCTGCTCTGTTCCACGTGTAGTTCAATGACGGCGTGGGGCGTCGGGAAAAATTTATCATTTAGCCGAAAAAAAGGCATACTGGCTAAGCGGCTACCCTCGGGACCCAAGGCTTCTTCAATAGTTACACCAAGCCCATCGCAGGCCTGTAATTCTTTATCAGTCAAACCGTGAAACATGCCCCGGCTGCCAAACAGGGCCAAGCCGAAGCGGGCGGATTCCTCGCCGGTTAAGGCAAGTACAAAAATAGGCCGTTTCGGTACAATACCACTTTCCTTGATCGCTCGAACAGTCTCGATACCGCCGACTACGCCGAGAGTGCCGTCATACATATCACCATTCGGCACTGAGTCGGTATGCGACATTATGAAGAGTGGCGTGAGTTCCGGCTGGCTGCCCTCGAATCGGCCTATTAGACCAAGAGGGTGTTCAATCATGCTCATTCCGGCCTTATGCATCATTAACTTGATTACATCGTTGCGAGCATTGATGTCTTCTTCGGACAGAGCTAGACGGTTTACAGCGTAACGCTCCGGCAACTGTTCGGTCGGCGGGTATGGCAGTCCACCCACACGGGCCACGTCGAGCAGCCGTTGTTCAACAACCCGGCCTTTGATTTTTTCTAAGACTCTGAGGATATCAGCATCAAGATCAAGCTCTTCCGGAAGCATGCGCGGCAGTCCGACAGCCTCATGTGATAAAGGATTAATCGATGGTCGCTCACCAGCGCTCATAAGATGTAAATCATATTAACTTTTGCTCTTTTTGTCAATCAAGCAGCAAGGGTTGATAAGATAGGCGAACTCCATTACCATAAGCTATATGCTCAGTAACAGTTCTCTGAAGTACGTTATTGCCATAACTATTTTAAGCGTGCTTTTAGCTGCGTCACTTATCTTTGGTGGCTGGGCTTATAGCGGCCGACAGGATTATAAAAATAATGTCGACAAAAAAATAGCTCAAGCAGTCGAGACTGCCAAGGCTGCTCAAAAACAGGAGTCCGAAAAACAATTCGCTGAAGAATCTAAACTGCCTTACAAGTCATATAAAGGTTCGCAAACTTATGGCAGCGTAAGCTTTAATTATCCAAAAACCTGGAGCGCGCTGGTTGAAGAATCCACCAGCCAACCCATCAATGCTTATTTTTATCCTGATATTCTGCCGTCCCTCGAAAGCAAGGTAGCACTGGCACTAAGAGTAGAGCTACTAACATCAGATTATGCTTCAGTGGCTTCGCAATTTGATTCCCAAATTGATGATGGTAGCCTCAAAGCCATTGCCTACATCCCACCACAAATGACAAAAGTTGCCAACGCTCAGCCCGGATTGAAATTGGATGGTCAGATCACTTCAGACTTTCAAGGTTCGATGGTGATTGTTAAAGTTCGTGACAAGACTTTGCAGATTTCGACCCAGTCCAATGATTTCTTAAAAGATTTTAACGATACAGTCCTCTCCAGCCTGACCTTCGTGCCGTAAAAATTACTTCAGTCGGCCTTGCTATAATTATCTTGAAAGAAGTGCACTGAGGGTATGACCACAATTAGAAGTAGCATGTCAAAGACATCTTCTGATTTGTTTAAAACAAATCAGACTTCTAACGTTGTCTATCCCGTTAGAACTCACCTCACAGCTCTTGAATTTCTTTTGCGGTGGCGCTGTTTCAGATTTTCAGTGAACACTGATAAACATAAGCCAAGGATGAGGTTCTAATCGGGATGATAAAAAAACGGGCTCGCGCCAGCATAAATGAATCCGAGCAATTATACGCTCTGCTGGCGGCTCTCAGTAACGATCTGGCTCTGCCGCTGTTGCAAATAAAAACCAGCCTTGAGATGTGGGAGCAGACCGGATTTAACCGCCAACAACTGCTAGTCAATGCCGAGAAAATGAATCTTAGTATCGATAGTGGCTTACAGTTAATCGAGGCTTATCGACTGGTTTTAAAAGCCGGCGAGGACCTCGCTCAAGAGTATGAGCCGGTAGCCATCGGGGCTGTTCTAAACGATGTGGCTCATCAACTTTCGCCATATGCCCAGAAATATGATGCTCAGCTGCGGGTTGATGTCCAAGGCCGCTTAACGCCAGTTCTAGCCCACCAACCCAGTTTGTTTGTGGCCATGCAGATTTTAACCTCAAGCTTAATTCGTGCCCAGGCAGCCCAGGCTAACCCCAAAGAGCAACTGGTTATTCTTGGTGCTCACCGTGGCGAAGAGAATCTAATTTCGGCTGGCGCTTTCTCGAACGTGCAAGGAATATCAGATCGCGCCTTACGTACAGCCAGGAGCCTGATGGGTAAAGCCAGGCAGCCGATACCAAATCTACCAGCTGGTGCCGCCAGCGGTGTGCTGATTGCCGACATGCTTTGCAGCTCTATGTGGCAGCCGCTGCGGGCCGCTGTCCATAGCGGCCTGCACGGTCTGGTTACCGTCGTGCCGGCTAGTAAGCAGCTACAACTGATCTAAGATGGCACACGTCTTGGTTATAGAATCAGACCGCATTGTGGCAGACAACATTACTCAAATGTTGGAGCAGGCTGGTCATCGTACTTCTTGGCATTTGGATCCGCAGGGTGCTATTGATGGTGCTGATTCTAAGGCCCCCGACGCCATAATTATCGATCTAATGTTAGCCGGACGCAGCGGTGTGGAGTTTTTGTACGAATTTCGCAGTTATCCGCAGTGGCAAAAATTGCCAGTCATAGTATTTTCTGATGTCACGCCCGAGGAATTTAATGGTGCCGGCACCGGCTTTAGCCAGCTAAACGTAGCGGCTTATCACCATAAGCCGGTCACTAAACTCAGTGATTTATTAGACTCAGTTAAGACAGTTCTTCAGCCTGCGGCCGCATGACCCCGATTAAAAGTAGTATGTCAAAGACATCTTCTGATTTGTTTAAAACAAATCAGACTTCTAACGGGGTCTATCCCGTTAGACCTCACCCGTGTATTTCCAGTCGATATCTGCACGTCGGACGATGCCTTTGTTATCCAACACTATACGAAGGTTGTAAATTGAAGGTTGAGGTCTAATCGGGATGAACGCCAAGAGTTTCACGACCAAAGGCATAATCCTAACTCGTACTAACTTCGGCGAAGCTGACCGGATTTTGACCTTTTTAACCAAAGATCACGGCAAGGTTAAAGCTATTGCCAAAGGCGTGCGTAAATCCAAAAGTAAACTAGCCGGCGGAATTGAACTATTTTCAATCAGTGATTTGACATTAATAATCGGCAAAGGCGAGATTAACACCATCATTTCCTCGCGTTTGGTTAAACACTACGCCAACTTAGCCAAAGACTTAGACCGCTCCAATATGGCATATGGTTTTATCCATAAAATTAATAAAGCAACCGAAGAAAAAACCGAACCGGAGTATTTTAATCTGTTAAAAGCCGCTTTTGAAGGCCTAGACAATACAAATATCGATCCGCAACTAAGCGAACCCTGGTTTAACCTACATCTGCTGAAGCTAACCGGCCATGCGCCCAATCTTCGGACCACTTCCGATGGCCAGAAACTACAAGTCGGCCGGCACTACAATTTCGATCTTGATAGGATGATATTTACGCAAGGCGAGAAGGGCAAATACAGCCCTAACCATATTAAGTTTCTAAGGTTTTGTATAGGCACCAAAACACCGAGAGTAATAAATCGAATCCAAGGCACCGATAAATTAGCCGCGAATTGCCGACCCTTGGTCGAAGCCATGTTAAAAACGCATATTCGAACTTTGGCCTAAGCCGCCAGCTCTTCTGGTTCTTGAGTGGCGACTAAGGCTAGTTGGCCAACCTTTAGGGCTTCGAGCCTATCCGATACGAACTCAGCCGGTAAAGGTAAGACTTTGTCAGCCTCATTTCTGTCGCCCCATTCCTCTAGGGCGTTTATCTCAGTATATACTTCCTCCGAAGAGTTGCTTTTGCGTGCATCATCGCGAGCCTGCGTAAAATAAGCTTGACGTTCCTCTGTCGTGCTTTTCATTGCTCCAGCTCGAGCCCAGAATAATGGTAAATGTTCGTTTTGGTAGCGTAAAAAAAGCGCCCGTGTGTATGCAGTACCAGCTTGATCCGGTTGGGTTGGCCACAGCTCTTCGGCGACTTGAACACTTTCTGCCTTTGTCAGTTCAGCCGGATGTGAATCCCACATATTGTGATGCGGGCCTGGGCCTGAATCGTAAAAACCGTGAGTTATTTTTTGTGTTGGCATTTCATTAGATTATACCACTTATGCCTAATTTGAGCAAGCTAAGTGTTACACGATGTGTGGATAGACCGGAAAGTGTACTACAGGGTATAATCTGTAGCTAAGACCTGTCCTGTTAGAGGCCACGAGAACTGTTCTAAATCGGCTATACTATTAGGTAAATACTTTCAATTATGCAAATCACTATGACAAAAATAGGAAAGGCTCTAATGGGATGACAGTTACGCTAGACAATATTGCCCAAGTTGGAATTTTCATTTTTGCGGTTTCGGCCCTCTTCTTGATCTCCCGAAAAAATAAGTGGGGGTTTGTGCTGGGATTAATCTCACAGCCTTTTTGGTACTACACCAGTTATCATCACCAACAATGGGGCATATTTTTCCTAAACTTTGCCTATACGGGAGTTTGGACCTACGGCTTTTACCAATGGT
>MGCV01000023.1 GCA_001790575.1 Candidatus Saccharibacteria bacterium RIFCSPHIGHO2_12_FULL_47_17
GAATGCTTTGAGACGCTGGGTGTCGACGAATATATGTGGGATTGGGAGGGCAAACAGGCCGATGCGGCAGTTGTCGATAGGCTGCTTAGCAATTACCATAACTTCTTTGTTAAAAAGCAGCTGGGGCGCGATATATTTTTGACCTTCAGACTGCCGAATATCTGGACCGAAAAGGGCTACAGCCTAATCCAAGCCATGACGGCTATTCTGATTGCCGAAGATTTTGGCAAGGATCTGGGTTTTAAACAAAGACCACTATTTGAAGTTATCTTGCCAATGACCGAGGGGGCCGACCAGTTGATGAAAATGCACGAACTGTTTGAAAAACTGGCAAGATTCAAATCCAAGACCTTTAATGGTGGCCGCATCAACACTGACTACCTCGAACTAATCCCACTAGTTGAGGGCGTTGACAATCAGCTTAAAGTCGGCGACCTTCTTAAAGATTATGTCGCTCAACATCAAAAACATTTTAAGCGAGCGCCGGCCTACATTCGGCCCTTTTTGGCTCGTTCCGATCCGGCAATGGCTTCGGGACTGTTGGCAACTGTGCTGGCCAATAAAATTGCCATCTCGGAAATGGCCGCTTTTTCAAAGGAACAATCAATACCTATCTTTCCAATTTTAGGGGTCGGCAGCCTATCATTTCGTGGCGGTCTGACACCCGAAAATGTTAATGAATATATCAGAAATAATCCCGGTATAAGAACCGTCACCCTGCAATCATCTTTCCGCTACGATTATCCAAAACAGCAAGTTATGCGGGCGATTCAAGCCTTAGAAAAAGGTTTAGCAAAATCTAAGCCACATTCGATTGACAACCATGATGTGGGGATCCTAACCAAATTAGCCAAGACTTCTGAAAGCTACTACCAAACAACACTTGAAAAAATCGTAAATGATTTGACTGGTGTTTTTCAAGCAGTGCCGCGGCGGCGTGAGCGCCGCCTGCATATCGGTTTGCTGGCCTATCAGCGCACCATCGGCCAACAGAATCTGCCGCGAGCGATTACCTTCACCTGCGGTTTTTACTCGGTTGGCATACCGCCGGAATTTATTGGCTTGGGTAGGACTTTGGCCAAGTTGCCGGAGGCTCAATTGCAGACACTTCAGGAAAATTATCCAAGTTTAGTGCAGGACCTACAGCGAGCCGGTCGCTATTTAAACAAACAAAATCTAGCCAAACTGGCCAAACGCAACCGGGCATGGCGGGATGTGCTAGAAGATATTGAAATGGCTGAATCAGTCTTAGGCTTGAAATTCGGACCACGAACCTATAGCCAGAACGCCCATGTCAATCTATCCGCCAATGTTCTGATGGCCAAAAATAACCAGGCAATTTTACCTGGTCTGATCACGGAACTGGCTCAACTTAGAAAAAGTCTTGGCTAATCTGGGGCGAACGATGGGACTCGAACCCACGACATTCGGGACCACAACCCGACGCTCTAACCAACTGAGCTACGTTCGCCATAAAGACTTTAACGTCTAAGCAGATGAATTATAACAGATTGAATGGTCGAGAAACAGGGGTAGTTTCAGGTTCCTCTAGGCCAGCCGAAGAACTAATGTTTAAATTGTTTCAGTATGGAATCGGTGGCCAACACAGTTATTAGCGTTTTCTGGTTTTTCTTACCAGCCGGTATTGCTAACATGGCGCCGGTATTATTTACTTGGCTGCCTTGGCTGAACCAGCCGGTAGATTTTAACAAGCAGCTTTGGGGCAAGCCGATTTTTGGCCAAAACAAAACCTATCGAGGGTTTTTGGTTGGCATAATTTTTGCAGTTCTGACGGTCTATTTACAGCAACTAATTTACCCTGAGTCCAAAGGCCATACTCTTTTAAATTACGAACAGACAAACAGTCTTTACCTAGGCTTCTTACTCGGCTTTGGCGCGCTCGGCGGCGACCTGTTTAAAAGCTTTATCAAACGACGCCTCAAAATCCCGGTCGGCTGGGTCTGGGCACCTTTTGACCAAGTTGATTGGATTTTAGGGGCTGTATTACTCTCCAGTCTAGTAGTCGATTTTCAGATTACGGACATCATTGTCGCGGTGATTATTTTTGGCTTGCTCCATCCGATAATAAATCTTGTCGGCTACGCGCTGCATATTAAAGCCAACAAATTTTAACTACCTTTTAAGGGAGGGCTTTGCCTTTTGGATAATCCAATAGTCCGTGATGATCCGGAGCACCAATGCTGCCGAAAAAATTTGCGCTGCACCATTTAGGTAATTACCACCACCAAAAGCGTAGATTGCAAAAAGAACATACGATGCATAGACGAGATTATATGGAAATGAACCAGCACTGGCACGGAAGAACCACTCGCTTCGGTACTTGAAATTGTAGCGGATAATCATCAGCACAATCATTAACTCAGTCAAGAATAAATAGCTGGCGCCAATCGAACCATCCAGCACCCCAGCTTTGATTACGCCAAAAATAAAAAGCGCAAAACCAAGATTATCCATCAGAACATCAACAAATTTGCCACGGTCCGAATCAGTTTTCTGGTAGCGAGCTAGCGGTCCATCCAGAATATCAATTAACATTCGAGCAAATAGCAGCCAAAACGCAGTTATAGGATGACTTTCCACGATAAACATAAAAATAATCATAACTAAGACACCTAAGTAACTCACCATGTCGGCGCTCACACCAAGTTTTGTCAGCAGCAAGTTTAACGGTTTGAAAACTAGGTTTCGGATATTAACCCAAAAATTATAAATTTTTAATTCCGATGGCTGCATATAGAACAATTATAAGCACAGATGAACGGTTTGGGTTAGTATAGAAAAATGACTGCCACCAATCACGTGCTAGCAGGCGCCTTGCTGGGAGCTTATTTGCCGCTGCCTGTTGCCATACCGGCCGCCTTGGCCTCGCACTTCGTGATGGATTTTCTGCCCCATTTCGGTTCGCCTGCCCATGAGCGGAACAACTCAAGATTCTATCGGGAAATTATCGCCGCCGATACCCTTATTTCTCTAACTTTCGGTTTTTGCGCCTTGCTTTTAAATCAATGGGTGCTTTTTATTTGTGGAGCGATAGCCTATTCGCCCGATGTCGCGCTGGTGCGGTATTACATAAGCCGGGGCGGCAATCTTAATATTCAGGCGACGGATCGCTTTACCGCCTGGCACTTAAAAATTCAGCACGAATATCCTTGGGGGCTGATTGTTGAACTGCCGCTAATAGTTGTTATGTTGCCGCTTTTTATCACTCAGCTTCTGAATAAGTTGTAAGACTAAATATCAATATTTGGTTCAACTGCAATCGCCCCCAGCAAAACAATTGCCAACGCCCCACCAAGTTCTCCGCTTCTAGCTTGTTCCGCCATGGTTAATTGAGGATTGTAAATTGATAATTGCTTTTTGTTTAACAAAAAGCCTGGTACCCCGGGAGGGATTTTCGAGTCACCTGTCAAAAAAACTTTGTTTTTTGCAGTCGACCCCGTCTCGCGGTTTGCCTAAACTGGCAAACATCGCTCCGACTGTTCGAATCCCACTCAACTAAAGCAGTTCAGTTGCTTCGCCGGACCAATGCAATAAACTTTCAGTTCTGCATTGGTACCCCGGGAGGGATTCGAACCCCCAACCTTGACGTTAGAACCGTCCTGCTCTATCCGTTGAGCTACCGGGGCGTGGTTTATCACGAGCGCGTCGAATGGTGCGGGTGGGGAGAGTCGAACTCCCGTAATTTGTTTGGAAAACAAATGTAATAGCCGTTATACCACACCCGCGTGCCGAACAGACCAACTATAGCAAACTTACCCCTGTTAAACTAGGCGAGGTCGTGCATGATGCTGATGTTGGCACCGAGATCATTTAACCGGGCGGCCAAGTCTTCGTAGCCACGGTTGATAGTATAAACGTTTCTAAGCATCGAGACGCCTGGGGCTGCCAACATACCAATAAGCAAGATAGCGGCTGGCCTTAGCCCGCTCGGCGCCACAATATCAGCCGCCCGCCAGCGGGTTGGCCCGTTAATAAAGACGCGATGCGGGTCAACCAGTTCTAGATCAACGCCGAGCTTTTTCATTTCGGTATACATTAGCGCCCGGTCTTCATAAACCCAGTCATGTATCAGGGTTCGGCCTTTGGCCACAGCCACGATTGGTACGAAGTAGGATAGATTATCAATGTTCAAGCCGGTGCCGGGCAGGGGATGGAGTTTTTCCTCTGGTGCTTTTAGTTCACCGTTATGCGGATAGATGATTAGGTCAGCTAAATTAGTGCGTCCATTATCGGATTTATAGGTTTTGCCAAGTTTAAACTTCAGGCCCATCTTTTCCAGTTTGAGTAATTCCAGTTCCAGAAAGTCTACCGGTACGCGTTTGATGGTTAAGCCCGAGTTGGTGGTAACGGCGGCGGCAATAAAGGTCATAGCCTCTACCGGATCCTCGCTGGGTGTGAAAGTAACATTTTTTTTAATGTGCTTAAGCCCATTGACTTTTAGCGTACTGCTGCCGACGCCCTCAATCTTTACACCGAGCCGCTGCAAGAAATGGCAAAGGTCTTGACCCATGTAGTTGGGACTGGCCATTTTGATGATGGTTTCGCCGTCAAAACCGGCGGCTGCCAGCAGGGCATTTTCGGTGGCCACGTCGCTCATCTCATAAAGGACCACCGGTCGCTTGGGCAATTTGGGCTCGGCCGTAATGTTGTAGTGTCCTTCGTGGGCAACGATTTGGGTACCAAATTCTTCTAGAGCATAAATATGCGGTAAAACCGTCCGCCGGCCGAGTTCGCAGCCACCGGTGTAAGGGATTTTGAATTCACGGACTTCGTGCATTAAAGCGCCGGCTAGCATAATCACAATCCGGGTTTTACGAGCGGCCGTCTTATTCATCTTTTCCAAATTGAAGGTTTTCGGCGGTTTGAGCTCGAGCGCATTGTCTTCCAGCCAGCGGATATGCACACCGATGCTTGTTAAGACCTCGATCATTCGGTTGACTTCTTCAATTCGCGGCACTCGTTTGATCTTGGTCGTACCTTTGTTAAGTAGACTGGCGCACAAAATGGCGACGGTCGCATTCTTAGAGGTCTTCAGCTCAACTTCGCCTTTTAATTTCTGGCCGCCTTCGACTCTAAGATTAACTGCCCCCTCGCCGAGCGAAATGATTTGTTTATTTAATACATCGCTAATGCGTCCCAGCGTCTCGAGGCTCAAGTTTTGTTTGCCGCGCTCGATCCGGTTAACGGCTGATTGGCTGGTGCCGAGTTTTTTGGCCAGACCGGCTTGGGTTAAACCTCTATCTTGCCTGATTTGATAAATTAAGCGGCCAATTTTCTGATTTGTCTGCGGCATTGGTTCAACAATCATATCACATACGATATAAAATTCTCAAGCCGCTGAAGGAAGTCTGACCTTGTAAAAAGCAAAGAGATTTTATGCAAAATCACAAGATTTTACTTATCTTTTTACAAGGTTAGACCTCTCCGCTACAATGAAACTATGATCTAGCTACTCCAAATCTTTGTATAAAAATAATAAAGATGAGGAGTATTTACTATGAGAGACGATGAAGTTGCAAAACTAATCGCTGGCGAGCGACAGCGAGAACGCGAGGGGTTAGAATTAATTCCAAGCGAGAATTATGTTAGTCGGGATGTTTTGGACGCCCTCGGTAGTGAATTTACTAATAAATATTCGGAAGGCTATCCTGGGCGACGTTACTACGGCGGGCAGGACTTTACCGACAAAGTCGAGCAACTAGCCATTGATCGGGCCAAAAAGCTATTTAAGTCCGATCATGCCAATGTTCAACCTCATTCCGGTGCGCCGGCCAATATTGCGGTTTACTTTGCCTGGCTGGAGCCGGGCGACACTGTCATGGGTATGCGGCTTGATCACGGCGGCCATTTGACGCATGGCCACCCGGTCACCTATATGGCCAAACTCTATAATTTCGTCCGTTATGGCATAAAGGATATTGAGACCGGCGAGATTGACTACGACGAAATGCGCCGAGTTGCCAAAAAACAGAAACCAAAAATCCTGCTGGCTGGCTTTTCGGCCTATCCGCGCAATTTGGACTACGCCAAATTTGCCGAGATTGGCAACGAAGTTGGCGCCGTGTTGATGGCCGACATGGCCCACATTGCCGGTCTGATTGCGGCCGGTGTTTTAGACAATCCATTTGACTTTGGTTTCCATATCATTACAACTACCACTCACAAAACATTACGCGGTCCGCGTGGCGGTATGATTCTCTCCCAGGGTAAAGTTGGCAATCCGCTCAAACCGGTCGATAAAACTATACAAAATCTTCCGACACTGATCGACCGGCAAGTCTTCCCGGGCTTTCAGGGCGGTCCGCACATGAATAACACCGCTGCTAAGGCGGTGGCCTTTGGCGAGGCCATGCGGCCGGAGTTTAAAACTTACGCCAAGCAGGTACTAAAAAATGCCAAACGTTTAGCAGACGAACTAATGCGACGCGGTTTCAAATTAATCACCAATGGCACTGATAATCATCTGATTCTGGCTGATGTAAAGACCAGCTTTAATCTTGATGGTAAGGAAGTGGAAGAAGCCCTCGACAAAATTGGCTTGACCCTCAATAAAAACTCGATTCCCAATGACACCTTGCCGCCGTATCGGCCAAGCGGCATAAGGTTAGGCACGCCAGCCATCACCACTCGGGGTCTAAAAGAGAAGGATATGGAGACGATCGCCGAATGGATGCTGGCGGCCATTAAAAATCGCAAGGACGAAAAGAAAATGAAAAAGTTACATGCCCAAGTCCGTGAATTTTGCCTAAAGTTCCCTCTACCAAGCGACTAAGGTAGCAGTTCCGGTTCTTGCTCGAGCATAATGCCGAACATTTCATAGACTTTAGCGACAATTTTTTGCTTGAAGGCCAACAGATCGGCCGTCGTCTTAGCCTTCTCATTAATCATCACCAGAGCCGAACCCCACCACGTGCCCATGCCAGTTTGTTGGTCATGAACATCTTTAAAACCGGCCTGCTCAACCATCCAACCGGCCGAAATTTTAACCCGGCCGTCGTCGCGCGGCCCCGCACCAAAAACTTGACGTTCCGCAATCCGATTACCGACTGCTCCACTCAGGTTTTGGTGCGGGGCAGGCCAGCCTCTAATATCTGGATATTTTTTCTGTAATCGCTCAAACTCAGCATGGCTAATTATTGGATTCGTGAAGAAAGAGCCGTTGTTGGCGACTACCGACGGATCCGGCAGTTTAATTTTACGGATTTCGGTTACCGCCTGACGGATATTCTTGGGGGTGTAATTGCGGATTTTGTGTTCATCTAAGTAAAGCTGCAGCGATTCATAAAAAGGCGGCTTGGGATTTGCCTTTATCAGGCGAAGCGTGATGGCGGTAATCAAAAACCGCCCCTTATCAACTGTTTTAAACCGGCTGGTTCGATAAGCAAAGGCGCAATCTTTGCTGGCCAGGGTTACAAATTTATTGAGGTTAGTGTCGTAGGCTTCAAGTTCAACTAGAACGCTGCCAAGCTCGGCGCCGTAGGCACCAATGTTTTGAACCGGCGCCCCACCAACGCAGCCTGGAATGCGCGACAAAAATTCAATGCCCGACAAATCCTTCTTAACGCTCCACTCCACCACTTTGTCCCAAATTTCGCCGGCGCCCGCTTGCAGTGTCAAACTATCATTGTCTTCTGACAGTACTTTGATACCGGGAATTTTATTAACAATAATCAACCCCTCATAGCCTTCGTCACGCCAGACAATGTTGCTACCCTCGCCGATCATAACTACCGGCAAGGATCGTTGCCGAGCCCAGTTGACTAGATTTTTGACCTTCGTTTCTGAATCAGCTTCGGCCAGATAGCGCGCCTTTCCACCTAGGCGCATAGTGCTATAGGCGCTTAAATCAACGTTTTCTCTTATATCCATCCCGTTAGAACCTCACCCTTGGCTTACATGTATTGTTTATCGTTGGAAGTTCAAAGCAGCTCCCATGCAAAGTGAGGTTGATAGTTGCAGGCTGAGGTCTAACGGGATCCATCACGTGCCTCCTTCAGAGGCATTAACCATCTTCCATTGACCATTTTCCATACGTTTACCATTAGCCATTAGCGATTGATGACCATGGATAACGGTAAACGGAAAACGTATGGTGAATAGTGAAAGGAGAGAGGAAAACGTAAGCTTGGCTTTAGCAATATGCATTTGGCTTAATTATACTTGGATTTACTTGCGGATAGATGCATGGGCACGGTAAAATGTATGCGATATGTTGGATGGGAAGAGGTCTTCGATTCCTTATAAGCCTTTGGGCAGACGACTTAAGGAATTACGAACTCGGCTTAATGAAACTTTGGCCGATGCTTCTGGGGCTGTGGAAATTGATGTCGGTGAACTGGCCAGCTACGAATTTGGCCAAAGCCGGCCGAGCGAAGAAGTTCTGCTTTTGCTGTTAAGTCATTTCGGCGTTAATGATGATGAGGCTATCAAGCTTTGGGAAATGGCCGGCTACAACATGACCAAAGTCGCCTCGGCTCACATGGTTAGTGAACCGCCGCAAGCGCCGGCCGATGATTCTTCTAAAAAAGGCGGGCAGATAATCTTTACCGACGTGGTAGATGTTATTGTCAATAACTATGGTGTTGTTATGAACTTCATGCAGTCATCGGGTCCGAATTTGAACCCAACGCCAGTTGCCCGTGTGGGCATGAGCCGAGAACACGCCAAAAGTGTGCTGCAAATCCTGCAAATGACACTAGCTCAAACTGAGAAAAATATGCCGAAACAAATTATTTCGCCTGATCCAATCAATCCGGAAAACGTCGCTTAAACGCCCTGTTAGTTCAATGGATAGAACGTCAGTTTCCGGAACTGGAAGTTGCAGGTTCGAGTCCTGCACAGGGCACCACACCTGTTAGAATTGAATATGTTCTTACGAGCCCGCGTAGCTCCCGCCGTCGCTAAAGCTTTGGCGGACAAGCAGCGGATTAGTCCCTCACCAATTAGTGCCCCCTTAGCTCAGCGGATCAGAGCGTGTGGCTTCGGACCACAAGGTCGGCGGTTCGAATCCGTCAGGGGGTACCAATTGGTGCGGGATCGGAACAAGAGGTCGTAGGCTTGCCCCGCATCAAATCTTGAGCGGAGAAGAGGTTGAATAAACCTATTTCGGAGCATCAAGATTTTGGTGCCGGGGTTCGAATCTTGCCGCGGGTACCAAGCTTTTTGCTAAAGCAAAAAGCAATTACCAATTACCAATTCACAATTTTCAATGAGTTCAGAAAGTGATCTGATTGATGGGCAGCTGACAAACGAGTTCAGCATTATCTTTAATTTGAGCAGAAAATGGGCAGAAAAAGTTAATCAAGCCAGGGAGCAGCTCCCACCTTCGCCTATAAGAATTGATCGTCCGCATATGACACTGATTAGGGCAGTATCCTCGCCAAACTTCAGAGCGGATGAAGAATTAGTTAGTGCTGTAAAGTCGTATGCGTTTAGTCTTTTAAATCAAAAGTTAACCGTCACCTTGGAAGCAATTGACAATCATCCGGACATTAAATTATTCGGTCTGACAGGGGTAGCTATGCTTAAGGTGCCCCAGTTAATATTAGATGTTCGGAAGTCACTTATTAGCAGTCTTGAAAAACAAGGTTATTTTATAGAAACATCAGTCAAGAATAGCTTTATACCTCACGTAACGTTAAACATTGGTGTAGCTATATCAAAAGGGCAGCAGGAGACTATCGAAAAAATTTTACCAAAAGGAAGCATCCTAAATTTTGACAGCTGGTCATTGCTCCGGGATATTCTAAAAGATGGCAAAAGGTTAGCTCTTGAAGTGCCCGGGTCCAATTAACAGATTATTTTCGGCCGCCTTTTTGCCATTTGACGGAATTTAGAAACGGCGCGAACAGGTCGTCCTTTAGAATCGGAATATAAAAACTATCCAACTCTTGTTTGGTTGGGTTGCGGCCTTGAAATTGCACAAAAGGCACATCGGTGATGATGGCAATCGGTGTTTGTTCGGTGCCTTCACCCATCACCACGCCGGCGGCCGCGGCTATGCCGCCGGCAACGCTAGAGACACTGACCTTAAACGGCCGACCGAATAAATCCGGTTTTCCGCGGTAGTCGTGTTTGGCTAAAAAACCACTATGAGCGATTGGAATCACCACCGTGCCATAACGCATTGGGTAAGCACTGCTATCAGTTATTAAAACGCCGACTTGTCTAAGCGCGAAACGCTTAACTAAATATTGCCGAATCTCA
>MGCV01000024.1 GCA_001790575.1 Candidatus Saccharibacteria bacterium RIFCSPHIGHO2_12_FULL_47_17
GACACTATACGCCATATCTGTTAAAACAGCGATTGCTTATGCTAAACCGAGGGCCTTTTCGATTTTTTGCCGGAATTCTTCGACCGTCGAGTTGTTTTCAATAAATATATCGGCTTGCGACTTGACTTCGGCGAGGCTTAATGTAGCTTTGTCGCCTCGGCGTTGCATCTCATGTTCCTCCTCGGCGATAAATTGCTCATAAGTTTTTTTATCTTCTGGACTCCGGGAGCGCCGGGTGATCCGCTGATATCTAATTTTCGGGTCGGCATCCACCCACACCAGTGTGCCGCCGATTTCTTTCAGCCGAGCCGCCTCGCCGGCGTTGCGCATTGGGCTTATGACAACACCTTTATATTTACCGGCCGTTTTTTTGAATTTGTCCATGGCCATATCAACCAGTACGCCTAAGCCTTTTTCACGCCGCCACTCGGCACTAATACTCCGAAGCACTTCTCTTTCAATCGGTAGCCCCCTCTTTTTGGCTTCCTCTCTCAAAAAATCAGCTACCGAAACAAACATATAGCCGTGATGTTTAGCCAAAATTTGGCCAAGGCTATCTTTTCCCGAACCGTTAGTACCAGCTATACCAATGATTTGCAATTTATTATCTGGCATCTTGCAGCTCTTTAATGCCGGCCAGCTGTCTTAAGACAGTGTCTTCTATTTGCCGAACACGCTCTCGTGTCAAACCAAGCCTTTCACCAACTTCTTCGAGTGTGGCTGGCTTTTCCATCTCAGGATATAGCCCATGCCTCAACATGATAACTTCCCTCTCTCTTTCGGGTAAACATTGCAGGACGGTTTCAACCACTGCTTTAATCTCGTTTTGTCTGGCGAACTCAAAAGCTTCATCGTCTGTACCTTCAGCCGCAAAAAGGTCGCCCAGCTCAGTCTCGTCATCATCACCAACGGGCTGATTGAGTGAGATAGTAGCCCTTGCCACTTGTTGAGTCTCTTTAACTCTTTTCGAGGATAAATTAGCTTCTTCAGCAATTTCTTCAGGAGTCGGTTGACGGCCCAACTTTTGCCATAATACACCCTCAGCACGGCTTATTTTGTGGATTCTCTCCACAACATGCACCGGCATCCTGATTGTCCGTGACTTGTCAGCCAGTGCCCGGACAACACCTTGTCTTATCCACCAAGTAGCATAGGTACTGAATTTATAGCCTCGTCGCCAATCAAACTTTTCAGAAGCACGGTTTAAGCCAATTACGCCTTCTTGGATTAGGTCCAAAAACGGTAAGCCTTGGTTACGATATCGTTTTGCAATAGAGATCGCCAGCCGTAAATTGGCTTCAATCATTTCGTGTTTGGCTCGATGATCACCACGTTCAATACGCTTAGCAAGCTGAACCTCCTCGGCAGCCGTTAATAGATCTGCTCTGGTTGCATCCTTAAGAAATATCTGGAAAGAATCCAAAGACATTTCACCCTGTTCTGCTGGTTCACTTTGGGCCTTGCTGGGATCGTTCGCCTCTGGTGGAGTCATCACTTCAATGCCAAGATCCTCAATATATTGATAAAGCTCATCAGCGACTGTTGGCTCAATCTCAAGTTCATCCAGCGTTTTCGCCAGATCATCTAGCGTTAAGTTGCCTTTTTCTTTGGCTAAATCAACTAAGTGTGCGATTTCCTTACTGCGTATAATTGCTAAAAATTCATTGGTTGTAATAACTTCAGATGAGATAACTAAACCACCGAATGCCACATCGCGCTTATAGATGCTTGCAATATCTGGGATAAGGTCTGTATCTCTTGCCGAATGTTCCATTTTTTACTGCAGGTACTCATGGAGTTTGCGGGTGTCTTTGTGCTTGCGCAGTTTAGCCAAAGCTTTGGCCTCGATTTGGCGAATTCGCTCACGGGTGACCGAAAATTCCTGGCCGACTTCCTCCAGGGTGTGGCTTTTGCCATCATCCAGGCCAAAACGCAGTCGCAGGATTTTTTGTTCACGCTCAGTCAGAGTGCCCAATATTTGTTTAACTTGCTCTTTCAAAAGTTGTTCAGAAGCTGATTCGGTCGGTGTTTTGGTATCTTCGTCCTCTATAAAGTCGCCCAGCACTGAATCTTCCTCGTCATCACGCACCGAAGCATCAAGACTGGAAATATCCTGCTTGATTTTCATGATGTGCTCAACTTTATCGACATCCATTTCCATGGCCACCGCAATTTCTTCGTTGGTCGGCTCACGGTTAAGTTCTTGGGTCAGCCGCCGCTGGGTACGCAGTAATTTATTGATGGTCTCCACCATGTGTACCGGAATACGAATCGTCCGGGCCTGATCGGCAATCGCCCGAGTGATAGCCTGCCGAATCCACCAGGTAGCATAAGTTGAAAACTTAAAGCCACGCTCTGGGTCGAATTTTTCGACGGCTCGCAGCAGGCCAGTATTACCTTCCTGAATCAAATCCAGCAGATCAAGTCCGCGGCCAACATAACGTTTGGCAATTGATACCACCAAACGCATGTTAGCTTCGGCCATAGCATCTTTTGCCCGCTTGTCGCCGGATACAACCTTTTTAGCCAAGGCCAGTTCTTCTACCGGAGTCAACAAGGGAATCTTACCGATTTCGCGCAAGTAAAGTCGTACTGAATCATCCGAAATATCGTCAATATAGGACTTGTCCTCAACTACTACTTCTTCCTCTTCTTCTTGCTCCCATTCATTGGAGAAGCCCTTGGCATCGGGCTCGGTAGCTTCGATCAGCTCAATTTCATTTTCGGTCAGCTCGGCGTAGAGTTTCTCCAGTACATCAATGTTGGCCGGCGTGTCCGGAATCTGCTCGAAGATATCAATTTGTTTAAGACTGCCCTCTTTTTTGCCTTTAGCCAATATCTGCTGAATTTCTTTTTCATACGGAACATCTACTTTACTCGGCTTGACGGCCTTGACAGGTTTGATGGCTTTAGCTTTCGAAGATGGTGAGTTGCGCCGACCCCCAGCTTTGGCAGCCGGTTTGCCCGCCTGAAATTTCTGCGAGATTTTGGCGGGCGAGGGCTTTGGGGCATTGGTTTTCTTTGGCATATCCAAAATTCCTATTTAATAAGTTTGTTGAGTTTGTCGACTTTTCGTAGTAGTTGGTCCAGCTTACGCTCGTCAGAAGTTTTATGCATTAGCTGCGCCAGACGGCTTTTGGCAACTTTAATATATTTTCCAATTAGGCGTTGTTTGAGACCGGCAGCCTGCTCGGCCAAATCGTCGCTCGGCAGACTTTGGTATAGTTCCTCAAACAATAGGGATAGTATCTTAACATAATCGGCCAGCGGCTGCAAAGCCTTGGGCAGGGTCTTGCCGCCACGGAAGTCCGGATTAGCTTTTAAGAATTCAAAAACCTGCTGTGGTGGCCCGTCGCTAAAATAGTCAGCTTTACAGTCTTGCAGAAGTCCTCTTAACTTAGGTGCAAAAAAGGTCATGGCCAAAAAATGATCCTGCAGGCGCTGATATTCAACCACCGAACTATCCGGCGCTACCAGCTCTCTTGGCCTGCGGCGCGGTGGTGATATATCCGATGTATCAAACCGATCAAATTTGGCGCGGACTGCTTCCAGGCTACTCTCGGTGACCTCGGCCACTATTTTTAGATAATGTTCCTGCTCTAATGCATCTTGCAAGCGACGGACTACCGTCAACACGGCGTCAGAAAAATCTCGTTTGCCCTGAGCCGTAGTTAGATCAAGGCTCTCTCGATATTGGTCAATAACCCAGTCTGATGCGTACTTGCGTTCTTCAATTGCCTTACGCCAAGCAGCAACTCCTTTTTTCTTAATTAATTCGTCATTATCTTTGGCGTCGGAAAGTGTAATGATGCTTAAATCAACACCGGCCTTTTGAGCTAGCGGAATTGTTCGCTCGGTAGCATTCAAGCCAGCACTGTCGGCATCAAAGCACAGCCGAATGTCGCCGGTAAAGCGTTTGAGCAGGCGCAGATGCGGCTCAGTCATGGCCGTGCCGGCACTAGCCACCACGTTGTGAACACCGGCTTGGTGAGAAGCAAGTACATCCAGATTACCCTCTACTACCACAACGAAACCCTGTTTTCGGATGCCCTCTTTGGCTAAATGCAGGCCAAAGATATGGCGGCTTTTATCATAGACCAGGGTTTGCGGTGTGTTGATGTATTTAGGTGCATCAGGCAAATCACGCAGCAAGCGGGCCGTAAAGCCAATAATTTGGCCACGGCTATCCGCTAGCGGAATCATAATTCGTCCACTAAACATATCAAAGACCCGGTCGCGCCGCTCGGCAGCCAAACCGGCCAACTTGACTTCGTGCATATCAAAGCCGCTGTTGCCCAAGAAATCTGTCAGTGCCGTCCGCGTATTGGGTGCATAGCCGATGCGCCATTCCAGTAAAGTTTTTTTAGAGAAGGCACGGTCTTTTAGCAAATATTTGAGCGCGGCGCTGTTAGCTGTCAGCTGTTTTTGGTAGAACCTAGTGGCCAATTCGAGGGCTTTAAGAATGTAGGTCTTTGGCCTCTCGGCCTGGCTTGGACCACTGTCGAACTGCGCCAGGTCAACACCAGCTTTGCGGGCTAAAAACTCCAGGGTGCCGCGAAAATCAAGACCCTCCATTTCCATCACAAAACTAATAACGTCGCCGCCCTTACTCGAAGAAAAATCATGCCAAATCTGCTTTTCCGGGCTGACCATGAAGCTCGGTGTTTTTTCGTTCGTCCACGGGCTCAAGCCCTTGAAGTTGCGACCACTGCGCTTAAGCTGGACGTATTCACCAATCACATCCTCAATATTGAGTCTGGCCTTAATCTCACTCACAGCGTCCATATTTATAGTTTAAAGCTCAAAGCTCAAAGCCGAAAGCGTTAGCAATTGTAAATTTTTAGAAAAAGTATATAGTTTCCTGAATGCCTAATCTCCGACTCATACCCAATGGCAGCCCGGAACTGGAACCGAAACGTTTTGAACCCATTAACGTACCGGGGGTTAGAAACCTTGATCCGACTTGCCTGGGGCATATCGGCAATATTTATAATTTACTGGCCGAGGACGGGCCCGAACGATTATCAAACAATGATTTAAAAATACAGATTGTGGCTGGCGTACAGTCCCGACCGAATTTATTTGCACCAAGAGGCACGCTTGAATGGTGGCCAATCCCGATGAAACCCGAGCTTCCGGCAACAATTGGATTTGCGGCTACGCTTGAGCTTCAACCCTTCGAAAATCTGACCGATCCATTGCTTGAGGTAGAAACTCGAGCTGACGGCTGGGGAGTAGAATTTGTATATTTCAGTGAGCTTGGTAGAAGAGTCCATATGGCTAACGTCTTTAGACTTGAGCTGGCCGATAATGCTGGACCGGGATACGCCGATTTGCGAGAAATTAACGGTTTGAGCCAGGCCGACAGGCTGGTGTATTTGCGCCATATCGAACAACTACTATACGCCATCTTCAATCCACTTCCGGTCAAATAAGTTCAGTTAGCAAGCCGGGTATAAGCTGGTATCATAAAGCTTATGCCTCCTGAAGATAAAAACACAGTGCCGCCGGCTCCGGATTTTGACTTTATTTTGAAAGACCAACCCAAAGCTAAGCGCAAATTCGGCCTGCCCAAAATGCCAAAGCTGCTTTTAGTATCACTAATTGGTGCAGTTCTGGTCCTGCTGGTCATCATTGCCGGCTCATTATTCAGAGGTACGGGCAACACCGAAAAAATTTACAGCCTTATCAAAGATGGCGCCGCAATAGATAGAGTTAGTGCGCTGGTAATAGGCCAGGCCAAAGATACTGACACCAAAAACCTAGCGGTTACCGCCTCGGCCGCGCTATCCAGCCAGCAACAACAACTATCAGCCTATTTAACCAGCAAGAAAGTTAAAATTGAGACTGCCAAAATCACGCCGCTGGTTAGTGCCGACA
>MGCV01000025.1 GCA_001790575.1 Candidatus Saccharibacteria bacterium RIFCSPHIGHO2_12_FULL_47_17
CAAGCCTCACCTTTGACTGATTTGACCGGTGTACCGGTTGTTGGCAGAGCATTGGAAGCAAAAGTATAGGTGGTGCTGGCGCTGATTTGAGAACTGCCGAGGGTGAATTTGCGGCCAGCAATAGCAGCTGCCGAAACAGCTATAGGCAAAAACAGCTGCAATAATAGGAAAATAGCCGCAGCCAGTGCAACTAATTTGTTCAACTTATCCAAATTGACGTGAGGTCGGCTTGTGTTTTTCATTTTTATTTTTGAGCCTTGCGTAAAACATTAGCACAATACTTATCCACAGTCAAGCCCTTTTTTGTTCAAACTTATCCACAAGCTGCAATTGGTTCTACCGACACCCTACTCACTACTCACTACCCCCTATTCACTGCCTAGTATGTTCCCACCACGACCAAACTTTGTGAGCCGCTGTAAGCTCCGCCAGCTGTAGTTGTCGAAACATTAACGATGTAAGAAATCGTGTAGTTGGTCTGGCCGGAAGTTTGCGGGGCCTCGGCGATTTTTTCGCCGGCCACGTATCTATAGTTATTGGCCACGTTGTAGCCAGTTGAGGCGATACCATAAGAAAAGGAGCTACTAGGCACTTGCAACGGGTCGGCTCCAAAAGTAGTTGGCGAAGTATTGGCCTTTAAATTAATTCCATACTGTTCGGTGCCAACCGCCGAAGCGGCCGCTGGGTTCATACCGGCCAATGTATAGCCACCGGTACTCGGCGGATTACCGATGGTAAAAACCGAGTAGCCATATGCGGTGTAATTGAGTACCGAAAACGTCGCCGTCGCCGTCGCAGTAGTTGAAGTAGATAGCGCGCCGAAATTGATCGACGAAGTGTTGACTATCACGCTCAGGCGTGGTTCGGCAGTAGTATTGAAACCGGATTCTGTCCGAAAATTGGTGGAGTCCGACCGGCCAACGCCAATGTCGCCGGTTGTCCCGCCAAACTGATAGTTGGTGGATGTGCTTTCCAGCAAGCCGCCCGGACCGAGAAAATGCTCGTCTATCCGGTAATTAGTGGATTGCAGGCTCTGCGCCAACACTATCGGCGCTGAACCATAAGCGATTAATATCGTGGCGATAATCAGTAGTATTTTATCTAGCATTTTTCTATTTCGCTCGTGTTTATATTCTATCAGAAAGCCGAACGACCCAAAACTCGATACGCCTTTGGGCGAACCATTATTTAAAGGCCCTTTTGATCCCAACAACAATTAACAAACCGGAGCTGACAGGCTTGTGTTAAACTGACGGCCTGTTTTACCGCTATTTCCCCGGCTTTTTGAATCGGAAGCTGAATGATAATGGCTGTCTTGTATAATCTTGTTATGTCCAAAGCAACCAAAACTGAGCATAGCGGCGCCAAGAACGGCGGTGGTTATTGGGGACCACGCGCCGAAGCTAAAAAACATTCGAAAAAACGTCGCCGACGCAACGATAAATTATTGTCTCAACTCAAAAAAGTAAGAAATCAACCATAGAGTTGCGAATGCGTACCAATCAGTTCGTATATATAAATGGTGTCGTTAACCACTCTGTAAATTGCCCTGAGATCAGCAGTAATATTTATGCTATGTAAGCCGGCTAATTTTCCGCTTAGAACATGATGCTTTAAAAGCGGATGATAGGGTTCAGTTTTCCAAAGCTCAAGGCGCTCCCAGAATTTATTTCTGTTTTTCTTGCTTAATTTTTGATATTGCTTTTCAAAGCGCTTGGAAAAACGGATTTCCATTACTGTTGATGTTCAAGCCACCGTCTAGCTTCTCCGAAATCGGAGAACGATGGCGAAAGATCCTTACGCTTTTTAATATCTTGCTCGATAGCCAGCAGCTCAGCCTCCACTTCAGGCCTTAGGCGTGGTTCATCGCTGATAGTGATGGAACGGGTGCGAACAAACTCGCGCAGGCCGGCGGCGACAACAGTGCTAATGGGCAAACCAATAGCCTTGGCTGCCTCTTGGGCGTCCTTCTTAAGTTTATCGTCAATTTTTACATTTAAAACAGTAGTCATATAACCAGAGTATACACAACGGTTAAATTATAGTCAACAGAGGCTGCCGCAACTTGTTAAACTTGATTTGTTTTTTCGTGTTGACGAAGTTCTTTTCCGAGCAGCTTGTTAGCTTTCAGGAATCCCAGAACGGGCTTGCCGCAGTTTTGGCAGAGTTCAACCTTCTTCCAGAAGCTGATGCCAGCAAGAATCGGTTCGTCTTTGATTACCTTCCGGCATTTATCACATTTAGTGATTGTCATAACAGTATGATACGTCAGGATTTTGTGGATTTGTGTTGTAGTTTGCGATTGATGCAAATTTGATAAAAAAAGTCGAAACTGAGATAAACAAAATAGATTGGTCAGGACTCAAACCAGCTGACTGAGGGGGCCCGGGCATTAGCCAGAAACAGATGAAGCTGTCCTCTTGAGTATTGCAAAATACTAATCATGTGATATGATATTGAAATGACAAGTGTGGCAATTGGCGAAGGTGGATTTAGTGGTGAACCAACCAGAGACGTTTTAATAGTTAAAATGGCTTTCAACGCCGAAGAGTTCCCAGTGCTGAAGGGCGAAATTAGTGTCGCCATTGAATTTGCGACCAAAGAAATGGCTTTTTACAAAGCGGCTAAAGCTCTGAGTTTAATGGATGGAGCTCCTCAAGCTGCAGTCGATGCAGCTGAACTATATGACAGTGACAAAATATCAGATGATATAGCAATTATCAGCGATCCAGCATTTGCGCATATTGGCGTTTCTTGGGGAATGGAACACCCCGCTCTAAAGGGTACTGGATGTTATCTTGAGGCCGTCAGCATTGATGGCACCCGGGGAGTATTTACTGGTTATGGTGAGCCAGATGGCGATGGCTATGTCGCCGGGGTCTGTTTTACCGCCGATATCACCGAAGCCGAGCAAGAAGTAGTAGCAACAGTTATCCCTGCCGACAGCAATGCCAATGTATATTTGCACGACTCACCAATCGTCGATGAGCAAATTGCAAGTCTATCTGCAGATCTTTACCAAACTGAATAATCATTAGCTTAAGGGTATACTGGGCATCTGCCGAGCCTTGATTTGATCCGGACTCGAGAGAAAGCAGAGGGAGCGAAGGACGAGAAGCTGGTCTGAATCGAGGACCTGTCTGAAGGAATGAAGACCGGTGCCTTTAGGCCCGTTCCGCAGATTCACCTGCTTTGAGGACTGAACGACCATCTTGTTTTCGATTGGCCGTCGGCTTTTGGGTTCCGTTTTGCCGACACAAAATGGAACAAAAGTTTGGTACTTTGCAAAGTACGTCTAGTTTTGCCGCTCAAAGTGTGAAAAGGTTTGTTACTTCCCCAAACTAAACCCGACGAAACTACTTGTAGTTTTTTCGGGTAAAAAAACAAAAACCCCTGTTTCCAGGGGCTTTCTTAATAATTTGTTACTTATTTCTTCGCCATCGGCGGTATAACGACAGGCTCGAAAAGTTCTTTTGGAATAGATATTGTAACTGGCCGCATCGGTTCTTCATCACAAATCGGCGTATTTGTCTCTTTGCTTTCTTTTCGTATCTGAGCCATTTGTCCGATTATTGGTATTAGGCAAATAGGGTTCTCAGGAGCAAATTCAGCTACTGGTGCCTTCTTTATCCTTGATCCAACTTCGTATGAAATACCGAAGCTAACACCACTTAGAGCCAATATAACTGTTGGTATAACAACTCTACGGTCTCTCCATATTTCTCTCATGATTCGGTATTATATAACTAATGGTTAAATTTAGCAATAGTGGGCAAAAACAAAAACCCGCGTTCCCGCGGGTCTCCCCTAAATTCGACTCAAACTCATAACCTGAATGCTGGCGTTTTGCTATTTTCCCAAGGCTAAAACCTAAGTATTGTTACCACTATGGGGCTTAACTTCTGTGTTCGGGATGGGAACAGGTGTTTCCCCCACGCTATGAACACCAGCATACAGGCTACGAATTTGTTGTTAAAGCAACGACGACTGCGGCCAAATAACTCTTTTAAAAGTCAGTTGATGACCACTAATAGCTAGTCAAGGCCGCGCGAAGCGCGACCAGCCGTTAGCCAAAAGCTTAAAGCTAAAAGCTCGGAAAAAAATCCGGCTTTCAGCTTTCGGCTTTCAGCCTTCAGCTTGCACAGTTCACAAAAAGTCAATGCCTCTATTAGTACGCTTCGGCTGAACACGTTACCATGCTTACACCTTGCGCCTATCAACCAGATAATCTTTCTGGGAGGTCATAGGGAAATCTAATCTTGAGGCTAGTTTCGCGCTTAATATGCTTTCAGCGCTTATCTATACCGCACTATAGCTACTGGGCAATGCTCCTGGTGGAACAACCCATACACCAGCGGTGCGTTCGTTTTGGTCCTCTCGTACTAAAAACGACCCCTCTCAAATTTCCTTGCGTCCACAGCGGATATAAACCGAACTGTCTCACGCGTGTACACCAGAAGACGGAAGACAGAAGTCAGAAGACGGATTATCTGTCCTCTCTTATCTGTATGTCTGTCATCTGGATATCCAGTATTACTACTGGCACGGACTATACCTTCATCCTTAACCAAAGTCTTTCTAATAGTTAAGGAGCTAACATTTGATGGATTATTCCATCTCACCTTACGCCTGATGACTAATCAAGCCTAGGGATCAGTCTCTACGGGATTCCGCTTTTAGCGGACTTACCCTCGGAATTGCCCTCTGAGCGTTCGATAAACTCTAGATAGGGTTTCTCCGATTTTAGTTAGTCTATTTTTCACCGCATTACTGCGGGGCAACGCAATGTAATTTACGTTCTGAACCCAGCTCACGTACCTCTTTAACGGGCGAACAGCCCGACCCTTGGGGCCTGCTCCGGTCCCAGGATGAGATGAGCCGACATCGTACTTTAATCCATATTCTCGTATGGCGTAGACTATATCTTCTTCCTATCTCCGAACGTAGACTTCTTGAGCAAGCCATATTCTGGATTTTACTTGATAGGAGGCGGCGTATTATCCTGGCCTATTTACTGCCAGAATCTCGTCTTTCGACTTAGTCGTTACGGGGTCATTGGCCAGCTTATACTTCATTGATTCGATTACGTACGGTTCAACTAGCCTTCGCAAGCTTTTTGAACTTTCGGTAGTGAACCTAATTCTAAAGTAATGTTTGTCTCGATTTAACGCGCTCTTAAGGCCAAACGTATCGAGCAATAATTTCTGCAAGAAAACTTGTTCTGACAGAGTAAATTGTTGCGTGTTTAGATAGAGCGCCGACCGAATCTTGCAGCCATCGTCCATAAACCAAACTGCTAAGGACAATGGATCTAATTTAAGATCCTTCGGAATCCGCTTGATGCCATTTACGTAAAACCAGTTATGGTAAGCCGTAAATACTGGCAAGCTGCGGGTCGTAAACCGATATGCAATCCGAACGCCGCGACCTTTCCGGGTCTTTGGCAAACTTAAAATGTAGTTTTGAAAGTTTTGATGCTTCCAATCTACATATGGTTGGTGTTTATAGGAGTGGTTAACTTCGAACAAGGCGTTCAAACGATTGCCCTGCCGCCGAAGCGTGCCATCACCAAGTAAACTCCCCACCAAAATTGCATGTTGAGCTGACGTTAGACTTCCCACGGTATTGCCCTCTACCTCTTATTATCTCACAAAGATAGGTCGGGTTTCACCGTTATAAGCCGCATTTTTTGTACAGAATCACTTCTGTAGCACCCCAATGCTAAGGTGCCAAACAGCGCCGTCTATGTGAACTATTGGGCGCTATAAGCCTGTTATCCCCGGGGTAACTTTTATCCGTTTGCGCTGAAGATACCACTCTCAGTCCCTCACCATTTCCACCTCATGATCAGATGTTATTCACACCTGAGACATAAAAATGGTGAGGGACGTATCAGCGGATCACTTACTCCGACTTTCGTCCCTGCTTGGCTTGTAGGCCTCACAGTCAAGCTGGCTTATGCGTATACACTACCACTACGATTTCCATCCGTAGTTAGCCAACCTTTGAACGCCTCCGATACTCTTTAGGCAATTTGTTACTCCAATGCGCCAAATTTATAGTAAAAGTATGGCAACACGTACGGCCGAATGATTCTGACGAACTCTTCGGCACTGCGGCCAGCAACTATTAATTGCAAGCCTTCTTTTTGCGGTCTTAACCTCGCTTCTATAACGTAATTTAGCAAAAGAGCCTCTTGCAAAATTGCAAGCTCTTTCTTACTAAAAGAATGAGTATTAATGATGAGCGCTCGGTGCTGTTTCGATTTGGACGAACCATCATCCATGAACCAGACCGCCAAGGCCAGAGGTGTTAGCCAACGCTTTATTTGGCGCGGCACACGCTTGTGCTTGGACTCATCGTAAAACTCTTTAGCATAGAAACGAAACTGACCGCTACTGAGTGTCTGGAAATAATAATTCTCCAGTTCAACATTTTTAAGCCTTTTGAGCTTAAGTTTCGGTGGTGTTAGTACCCAATCCTTAAATTGCAGATGTAGCCAGTCAACATAAGCTGACTGCTTAGCAGAGTGCTCGATCTTTAATCGATAGGTCCGGCCATTATTTTGCGTTTCAAGGTGGCCATCACCAAGTAAGGTGCCGACCAAAATTGAGCGCTGATCACCATTCAATTTCAAAGTACGTTTGTACTCTTCAATTGCATTACTTCTCATTGGAACCTGCTTTCATTACTTAAAACAGGTCTTGTGATCGCTCACAAGTTCAGACTATATCTTCCCTGATCACTCAGGGCTTGGCGTGTAGTCGTTGAGGGTTTCCCGACAAGTCGGGACCTTCCCTGCTGATCGTCCGCACTGACCAGATTTTTACTGCCTTGATTTACTCAAGACGAGTACTGTCAGATACTCGGATGTTCCAGCATATAGCCAAATACGCCCCCTGTTTCGACTCGGAATCGAAACCTTAAGGCAACCGCCCCAGTTAAACTACCCATCAGACACTGTCGCTAGACCCGGACATACAGATGACGGAAAACGGAAGACGGAAAAAACAAAATCATTTCTGATATCTATTCTCTGTCTTCTGTCCTCTGTATATCAGGGCCCAGCTAAGGGCCAAAGGTATACAAGGCTGGTATTTCACCGGTGACTCCACCCGAGCTAGCGCCCGGGCTTCACGGTCTCCCAGCTATCCTACACATGTATACCCCTGGCTCAATGCCAAACTGTAGTAAAGCTCCACGGGGTCTTTTCGTCCTGCTGCGGACAGACGGCATCTT